>JAVXVR010000340.1:0-29600 GCA_032230165.1 Acidobacteriota bacterium
CGCGTCAGCAGCCCGCTCAGCGCGAGCTTGTCCTTATCGCTGATGCCCTTCAACAGCTCGCGCACGCGCGCGTAATGACCGGGCAGGATCGTCTCTAACAGCTTGCGCCCCGCCTTCGTCAGACGGATGAGACGCACGCGGCGATCCGCGGGCGAGTTGATGCGCTCGACGAGCCCGCGCCGCTCAAGGCAGTCGGCTAATCCAGTGATGTTGGCGCGGCTCACCAAAAGCAGCTCGCCCAACTCGTGCATGGGGCAGCCCGCCTCCTCAAAGCGGCTCAGGATCATGAGCGCGTTAAAGGCTCCGAGCGAGAGCTTGTGCGCCTCGACGCGACGCGCGAAGTGCGTCTGGATCACGTCGCAGGTGTAGATCAGGTTGACGAGCAGCTCGACCGAGGGGCGGTGAAACTCCTCGTACTTCTCGCCGTGATGCCGCATCCGGCTCAGGTAATGGCTCTCGCGCTTGTCGGACGCCGCCCGCGCGCCGTTGCTGGTTGCTGTTCTCATAAGGATGACAAAAATTTAATCCTAAAGAAATTGATTGTCAAGTTCTTAACTAAATTGTCGCGTTTTCAATCCAACGGGTTTTACCTCATCGCGCGGCGAGCGGGATGGTGGGTTGCGCACGAGCCCGCCGAAGTCGCGCCGCTTGTGATAATCTTGCCCGAAAGCCTTCAAGATGATGTCGTTCGCAACGGCGCGGATAGTTGTGATGATTTAGCTGCAAGGAGTGAAGACAACGATGATGGAAACGTGGAAATGCGTAGGCGCGTGGCTGCTGGCGCTCTCAACCGTGGCGTCGCCCGCCGCGCTCGCGCAGCAGCAGCGCGCGGCGCGCGGTGGCGGTGAACTGGCAGAGTTAACTGCGAAGATTCGGCGCTTCTCGCCGACGGTCATTACCGCCGACACGTCGCGTCTGTCTGCGGGCGACCGCCGCGCGCTCTTGAAGATCGTCGAAGCGGCGCGGCTGCTCGACCCGCTCTTCCTGCGACAGGTCTGGAGCGGGAACAGTGCGCTCGAACGAAAATTAGCGGCTGATAGGTCACCACTCGGTCGCGCGCGCTTGCATTATTTCTACATCAACGACGCACCGTGGTCGCGTCTCGACGAGAACACGGCGTTCCTCGCGGGCGTGCCGCACGAGAAAGTGCCGCAAGCAAATTACTACCCGGACGACATGACGAAAGATGAGTTCGAGCGTTGGGTCGCGACGCTTGACCCGGCGGAGAAAGAGAAAGCCACTGGCTTCTTCTACACGATTCGTCGCGCGCCGGGCGGCGGGCTGCGCACCGTGCCGTACAGCGAAGAGTATCGAGAGTTTCTCGATCCGGCGGCGAAACTTCTGCGCGAAGCTGCCGCGCTGACGACGAACGCCACGCTTCGCGATTTCCTCAACAAGCGCGCCGCCGCGTTTCAGTCGAACGACTACTACGACTCTGACGTGGCGTGGATGGACTTGGACGCGCCCATCGAAGTGACGATTGGTCCTTACGAGACCTACTCGGATGAGTTATACAGCTACAAAGCCGCGTTCGAGGCATACGTCACGCTGCGCGACGAGGCGGAGTCGGCGAAGCTCGCGCGCTTTGGCAACTACTTGCAGGAGTTGGAAGACCATCTGCCGATTGATGCCGGATACCGCAATCCGAAGCTCGGCGCGGCGTCGCCGATCCGCGTCGTCAACGTCGTCTTCACTTCGGGCGAGGGCAACAGCGGCGTGCAGACGGCGGCGTTCAACCTGCCGAACGACGAGCGCGTCGTGCGCGAAAAAGGCTCGAAGCGCGTCATGCTCAAGAACATTCAGGAGGCGAAGTTCAAGCAGACGCTTCTTCCGATCTCGCGTGTTGTGCTCACGACGGCAGATCAACGCCGCGTCGCCTTCGAAGCCTTCTTCACGCATGTCCTCGCGCACGAGCTGATGCACGGGATCGGACCGCACACGATCAACGTAGGCGGTCAGCAGACGACCGTGCGCGCTCAGCTCAAGGACACCTACTCGGCGATTGAAGAGGCGAAGGCTGACGTGACAGGCTTGTGGGCTTTGCAGTATCTGATGGACAAGGGCGTCGAGAATCGCGCCATGGAGCAGACGCTCTACACGACTTACTTGGCGAGCATGTTCCGTTCGGTTCGCTTCGGCATCAAGGAGGCGCACGGGCGCGGCGTCGCGATGCAGTTCAACTACCTGACAGACGAGGGCGCGATCCGCTACGACGAGCGCACGCACACGTTCAGTGTTGACCCCGCGCGCTTCAAAGAGGGCGTGCGTAAATTAACGCACGACATCATGACGTTGCAGGCGGAAGGCTCATACGAGAAGGCGAAGGCGCTCCTCGACACCTACGGCGTCGTCCGCCCGCAGATGCAGGGCGCGCTTGAGCGTTTGAAAGATGTGCCCGTGGACATCGAACCCATCTACCCGCTCGCCACACGGCGCGGCGGGAGGTGAAGCGTTTTGCAGCCAGAGTCACTTTGAGATCGTCGCCGCGCCCCAGGAGGGGTCGGAGGCGTTGCGCGCGAGCAGACGCATCCCTGGACCATCCACTCCGACGATCCACAGGTCTGTCTCCGCGTCGTCGTCGGCAGACTTGGCGCGCTCGAAGACGATCCACTGCCCGTCGGGCGAGACGCTGAACTTGCGCGCAAACTCGTTTTCAAGATGCGTCACCTGCGTCACCTTCCGCGTGGCGAAGTCGTAGCGGAAGATGTTGGCGGAGTCGCGCTCCAAAGTCTGATTCGAGAAGAGGAAGCCTGAGCCGTCGGGCAGCCAGCGCAGGTCGAGCAGGAGTTGATACTCGATCTCCGAGTACACGGTCAGCTTCGTGCCGGGGTGCGTGCCGCCTTCCGTGATGCGGAAGACGGCGGACTCACCTGTGGCGTTCTCGGTGTAGATGATCTGGTTCGCCGTGGCGGCGTTCGGTCCCCAGTCCCACGCGCACGTGCCGAGCGGTTGCTTGCCGCCGAAGGGCGGGTGGAAGACGTACTCGCCGGGCACAGGGTTGGCGGGCACGTTGTTGAGTGTGCAAGTGCCCGTGCGGTAGCTGATGCGCGAGCCGTCGCTGCGCCAGACGGGGCGGAACGCGCCGAAGTATTCGATGCCGTCGCCCGTGATCGAGAAGTTCGGGGCTTTGGTCATGCTCCCGGCGCGCACGTCCAAGCCGGGCATGAACCAACGGTAGTTGCCCCAGATGGCCACGATAGCCTGCGCCGTGTTGCCGAAGTCGGCGACCTTGTTGAAGACGACGGTCTTGGTCGCGCCGGGCGGAAGCGTGATCTGCTGCGGCTCGTCCGCCCCCGCGACATAGACGATGAAGATGCCTGCGCTCGACTGCGCCTGTTGGTAGGGGGGCTGATCGTTGCTGAAAGTGACGCTGACCGAGCCTTTCGGGTAGCGCGCTAACTCGCCGTGGTCGGGCGCGTTCGTCAGCTTGCGAAAGCCCGTGCCGTCCGAGCGGACGGCGTAGAGGTCTGCGTCGTAGAGCGAGACGGCGGCGTCGTGAGAGCTGGAGAAGGCGAGTTCCTTGCCGTCGGGTCGCCACGCGACGCCGTGTATGCCGAGTTCTTTATGCACGACCGGCGGCGTCCAGAGTCGCCGGTCGCCTGTGCCGTCAGGCTCGATGAGTCGTATCTCGGTCGCGCCGCGAACATACGCGATAGTGCCGCGACTCGAAGCGGCGGCGGGTCTCTGCGGCGGACGCTCGACCGTTTGAGGCGCGGCGTTTTGCGCGGCGGTCGGCGCGGGAGTTTGAGCCGCGCTTGAAGCGGAAGGCTGTGCCGCGTGCGGCACGCTCTGACCCGTGTGCGTGGCGGAAGGCTGAGCGGCTTGCGCCTCGTTTTGCGTGTCGCGTCCGTGTGTCGCGTCGCTGCGTCCGTCGGCAGGCGCGACGACGGGCTGTCTGCCTTTCACGCTTCGTCCGAGTGTGAAGTTGTCGAGGATGAGTGCGGTCTGCCCGCGCGGGATGGCGAAGCGCAAAGAAGTGATCGCCGCGCCGGAGGTGAAACCGACGAACGCGCCCGCGGGTCTCTGCGTGTTGACAGTGATAGTTTGGGTTCGCCCGTCCGAGGTCGTCGCGACGACTTCGACCGTGGAGACAGAGGGCTGTGCTGTCCAGAGGTCTGCGCCGGCGGCTGTCGTGCCCGCAGGCAGCGTCACGTCGAGCGAGGCATCGCCGGGCTGGTTGGGCGGCGCCCAGACGAGCTTCGCGCCCGTGGTCGTCTCGTAGATAGGACCCGCGTTGTACCACGCCCCCACGAGGCTGATGTAACCGGGACCGAACCTGCCGCCGCCTGTGACGTGAAAGTCTGCGCCGCCCGTCGTGAAACTCTTCGGGGCTTTGTAGTTGGTGAAACCGGAATTTGGCGCCACACCCTCGAAGTCAAAGACGTTGAGGCTGGCGGAGGCGGCGTTAAACGCCTCGCGGTCTGTGAAGGGCGCGATGTCGCTCTGCGCGCCGGAGGCGAGAGCGAAACAGTGCGCCGCGATTATCAAAGCCGTCGTGACAAATCCACCGAGCATTTCTCCGAACCCTCCCTTGTCAGGGTAATAAAATATTCGACTCATCCTCCAGAGCGTTGGCGGCGAAAGAAGCCGCAAATTAAGCGCGCCCCGCGAGCCGACCTGCCTACAGTGTGAGCTAATTATATTACTGTCTAATTTAACTTCAAATTCGTGCGCAAGATTCGGATAGGTTACGTGGGCGACAATCACCCTAATCAACGACTGTGGAAACGCTTGATGCTCGTTTGGCTAGAGGAGTAGGATGAGTGCCACGCGGAAAATCGGAGGGTACTTATAGAATGGCAAGCGCGGTCGTCGCGGTCAGCGGATTTTCGTCGGAGGTCGGCAAGACGACGCTCATGTGCGATCTCCTCGGCGCGCTGCCCGGCTGGGAGGCGATCAAGCTGACGCGCGGGCACTACCGCTCCTGCGGCAAAGACCCGCACGCCTGTTGCGTGAGTCATCTCCTCGGCGATGTGCCGCTCGTCCGTTCAGGTCGCGCCGAGACTTACGCGCCGGGCAAAGACACCGGGCGCTACTGGGACGCCGGGGCGCGAAACGTCCACTGGGTGATCGCGACGGACAGTCAGGTGGAGCAGGGCATCCGTCTCGCGCTCGAACGTGTCGTCGCGCCCGGTGTGCTCGTCGAGGGCAATAGTTTTCTGGAATTCGTCGCGGCGGACTTCGCGTTGATGGTGACGCGCGCGGAGGGCGGAAAAGTAAAGCCTTCGGCGCGGCGCGCTCTGAAAAAAAGTTCCGCACTTTATCTGTCTGACGAAGCAGATGACGCCGCAGTCGCACGCGCGCGGTTTGGACTGTGGGCGCAAGGCGCTGCCGATAAAGAACTCATCGGGATGCTGCCCGTTTACACGCGAGACGAGCTGCCGCGTCTGGTCGCGCTCATCCGTGAAACTCACGCGGGCGCGCTCGCCGTCTGATGATTTAGTCGGTCGAACTTTCGATGAGCTGGGACACTGCCGCAAAGATTAAAGACCCGTGGGGCGCGCTCGTCGGCAGGGCGGAGCGGCTCGCCGCCAAGTGTGAAGCGACGAAGGAACTGCTCGGCTTTTACGCCGAGTTGCTGCGCGCGCAACAAGTGGTTTACGAGTCCCTGCGCAGTCGCAAGGGCTGGCTCCCCACGGGCATACTCGAAGAGGACTTATCCGTCGTGCGCGAGGCGTTGCCGCAACTTCTCCGCGCGGTCGAGTCGAGCGGCGCTCCCGCGCTCGTCGAAGAGGCGCAGGCGCTTTTGCGCGCAAGCGACGAAGAGCGAGACTCGATGATCCTTGAACAGTGGCGCGCGCCGTCTGACTTTCAGTTCTTCGGCAAAGCCTTCCTGCAACCCTACGCGCGCTGGCTGGCGGAGTCGGGCGGGCAGCCAGTGGATCGTGAGTTGGAGATGCGAGAGAACCGCTGCCCGTTCTGCGGCGGCAAGCCGCAGGTCAGCGTGCTTCAGACGAGAGAGCCTTCGGCGGACGGCGGCGGGCGCTCGCTCGCCTGCTCGACGTGTCTCGGCGTGTGGTCTTTCAGGCGCATCGTCTGCGCCAACTGCGGCGAGGAGCGACCCACGAAGCTCGGCTACTTCCACACGCCGCAGTACGATCACGTCCGCGTCGATGCCTGCGACACCTGCAAACACTACATCAAGGCGGTTGACATGACGCGGCTCGGTCACGCCGTACCCGTCGTGGACGAAGTCGCCGCCGCGCCGCTCGATGTTTGGGCGCGCGAGCATGGTTACGCGAAGATCGAGTTGAACCTCGTCGGGCTGTAAGTAAACTGATCGTGTGTAAGGAGGCAACCATGAAAAGATGAATCCGCTCTCGGACGAGAGCGCAAGTCTTGCGCGACGACAATCCGACCCGCTGAATACGCCACTCTAACCTCCCACAACCGGGGCGAGCAGGCGCGCTCCGGGCAATCACACAACAGATAAACATTCCGCCCCGCGCGACGAAGCGTTTGCGTTCCCGCGAACGACTTCGCCCGCGCGTCGCCGGTGTTTGTGAAGACGGGAGGGGGAGATGATGAGTGAAGATGTGCGTTCGAGTTTGCGCCGCGTCGTGAGCCTGCTGCTGGCGCTTGTGTTGTTTTCGATCTCGGTCTCAAGCATCGCCGCGCCCGCTCTGCGCGAGCGTAAATTCGAGTTTGAGTACAAGGCAACGGTCAAAGATATTCCTGCGGGAGCGAAGCGCGTGGAGCTTTGGGTTCCAGTGCCGCACGACGATCAGTTTCAGAAGATCACGGGCATGGAGATCAACTCGCCCTACCCTTACGAGATTCACACGTCGCAGTACGGCAACCGTGTCTTGCACGTTAGCCTGAGTAACCCGCAGCAACAGAGTCTCACCGTCGCCATGCGCTTCACAGCCGTGCGCAAGGAGCACGTGCAGGCGCGCCTGCAACAGGCGAGCTATCACTCGGACGCGAAGCTCGACGAGGACGCGGCGCAGTGGCTCAGACCTGACAGACTCGTCCCGCTCGACGACAAGATTCGCGCCTGGGCGCGCGAGGTGGTCGAAGCGGCGCGTGCGAAGACCGATCTCGAACGGGCGCGCGCTATCTACAACCACGTCGTCTCGACCGTCAAGTATGACAAGACGGGTCAGGGCTGGGGACGCGGCGACATCTACTACGCCTGCGACGCGCGGCGCGGCAACTGCACGGACTTCCACGCCATCTTCATCGGCTACTGCCGCGCCGTCGGCATCCCGGCGCGCTTCGCCGTCGGTTTTCCGCTCCCCGCCGACCGAGGGCAGGGCGCGGTCGGCGGCTATCACTGCTGGGCGGAGTTCTACCTGCGCGGCGTGGGCTGGGTTCCCGTCGATGCTTCGGAGGCGGCGAAGAACCCCGCGCGGCGCGAATACTTCTTCGGCGCGCACGACGAGAACCGCGTGGAGTTCACGCGCGGGCGCGATCTCGTCTTGAATCCGAAGCAGCAGGGCGAACCTTTGAACTACTTCGTCTATCCGTATGCGGAGGTTGACGGAAAAACTTTCGCGGGCGTCGAAAAAAGTTTCTCCTATCATGATCTCGCGCAAACTCCGGCGAGCGCGGGCAGGTGAACATCGTCATTGTAGGGGCAGGGCTTGTCCCTGCCCTTATGGGCAAACTCTCTCTCGTCGCCGCGTGCGGAGGCATGCGCCGGAGGGGCTTGCCTCGTTAGACTGTCGCCCAAAATTAAGCGTTGACATTTATTCGGGCGAGGCTTAACCTGCGAGCAAATTAGCACAACGTAGGGCTCACACAGGTTTCAACAAGGAGGGATTGTGAGCCGTCTCGCAACGCTCAACGTCGCCTCCTCAGCGCGCCCGCCAACCGGCGGCGCTGTGTGCTGCCCTGAGTCTCAACGCCTTCACGTTTCCGTCTCCAACTTCGCTCACGTCCCTCTGTCATCTTTGCGCTCTATCCTTCAAAGGAGATCACAGGTATGGATCGGAGAACCTTCATCAAGACGACCGTCGTCGGCGGCACAGCCGTCACCGCCTTCGGCTTCCAGTTAGCGTCCGTCCGCGCGCAGACGCAGGCGCTGAAGATCGCGCGCACGAGCGAGACGCGCAGCATCTGCCCCTACTGCTCTGTCAGTTGCGGCGTCATCATCCACACGCTCGGCGACAAGGCGAAGAACACGACCGCGCAGGTCGTGCACGTCGAGGGCGACCCCGATGCGCCGATCAATCGTGGCACGCTCTGCCCGAAAGGCGCGTCGCTCGAACAGGACATCCTCAACGAGCGCCGACTCTTGAAGCCGCAGGTGCGTCGCCCCGGTGCGACCGAGTGGGAAGACATCTCGTGGGACGCCGCCATCGCTGAGATCGCGCGCAAGGTGAAGGACACGCGCGACGCGACGTTCGTCGAGCGTGATGACAAGGGCATGACGGTCAACCGCTGCGAAGGCATCGGCTGGATCGGCGGCTGCACCGACACGAACGAGCTCAATTATCTCGCCGTCAAAGCGATGCGCGGAATGGGGGTCTGCTACTTCGAGACGCAGGCACGTGTTTGACACGGCCCCACGGTCTCAAGTTTGGGACCCACCTTCGGACGCGGCGCAATGACGAATGGCTGGATCGACATCAAGAACACAGACATGATGTTGATCATGGGCGGCAACCCGGCGGAGAACCACCCGTGCGGCTTTAAGTGGCCCATCGAAGCCAAGACCAAACGCAACGCCAAGATGATCGTCGTCGATCCGCGCTTCACGCGCACGGCGGCGACCGCCGATCTCTTTCTCCAGATTCGCGCCGGGGCGGATATAGCCTTCCTCGGCGGTCTGATCAACTACGCGATCTCGAATAACCGCATCGCGTGGGATTACATCAAGAACTACACCAACGCCGCCTTCGTCGTGAAAGACGGCTTCAAGCTGCCCGAAGACGGACTCTTCTCAGGCTTCGACGCGACTGCAACGACCTACGACAAGGCGAGCTGGAACTATGAGGCGGGCGGCAACGTCGGACCCAAAGATCAGGGCGCGAGCGGCGGCGCACAGGGCGGCGCGGTCGCGCCGGGCGGCAAGTCTTCGAGCAGCACGACCGGCGAGCAGCACAACGCCGGGCAAGAGCCCGCGAAGAACTTCGAGAACAAGTCGCCGCAGGTCGCCTCGCATCCTTCGACGCCCCCGCAAACGGGGCAGGGTAAGTCAGCCGCGGGCGGCGTCATGGACGGCAACACGGGCGGTGGTCATCAAGCCGCAGGTGGCGTCGGAGCGGCGGCGCAGGGCGGCACGAAGCCCCCGCCGATGCTTCCACCCGATACCGCTTACGATCTCTCGCTGCAACACGAGCGCACGGTCTTCCAGCTTCTCAAGAAGCAATACTCGCGCTACACGCCGGAGATGGTCGAGCGCATCACGGGCATCCCGCGTGATCAGTTCCTGCGAGCCGCGGAACTCTTCACCTCTGTCCGCAAGGACGGCGACATGAAGAAGGCTGCGACGATCATCTACGCGGTCGGCTGGACGCAGCACACCAACGGCACACAGATCATCCGCACGGCGGCGATCCTTCAACTTCTTTTGGGCAACGTCGGTCGCGCGGGCGGCGGCGTCAACGCCCTTCGCGGTCACTCCAACATTCAGGGTGCGACCGACATGGGCGGCGTCTTCGACATCTTCCCCGGCTACCTGAAGATTCCCGCCCCGGCAGACACAGACCTCGCGACGTTTCTCAAGCGCACAACGCCGACCGTCTCGAAGCCCGACGCCTGGGACTCGTACAACTACTGGTCGAACACGCCGAAGTTCATGGTCTCGTTCCTCAAGGCGCTGTACGGCGACGCGGCTAAGAAGGAGAACGACTTTGCCTTCCACTATCTGCCGAAGATCGACCGCAAGTATTCCTGGACTGAGCTGTTCGACTTCATGTATCAGGGCAAGGTCAAAGGACTCTTCGCCTTCGGCATGAACGCCGTCGCCATCGGACCCAACACGCGCAAGAACATCGAGGCGTTGAAAAAAGCTGACTGGCTCGTCGTCGGCGACATCTACCCGGAAGAGACTGCCGAGTTCTGGAAAGCACCGGGCACGACGGCGGACGAGCAGAAGAAGATCGCGACGACCGTCTATCGTCTGCCCTGCGCGGGCTTCGCCGAGAAGGATGGCACGTTCGTCAACTCCGCACGGTGGCTCCAGTGGAAGTACGTCGCCGTGCCCACACCCGGTCAGGCGAAACTCGATCAGGAAATTCTCGCGCGCATCTTTTTGAAGGTGCGCGAGCTTTACCAGAAGGAGGGCGGGAAGTTTCCCGACGCGATCCGCGATCTCTCCTGGTCGTACACGACGCCGACTAATCCATCGCTCTCCGAGGTGGCGAAAGAGATCAACGGGCGCGCGCTCGCCGATCTCACGGACGAGAAGCAGCCCGGCGTGACGATCAAGGCGGGGCAGCAGCTACCGGGCTTCGCGTGGCTGCGCGACGACGGCACGACCGCCTGCGGCAACTGGCTCTACAGCGGCTCTTGGACGGAAGCCGGGGCGCAGTCGCAGCGGCGCGGCACGGACGATCCTTCGGGCTTGGGGATTTACCAGAACTGGGCTTGGTCTTGGCCCGCCAACCGTCGCGTGCTCTATAACCGCGCGTCGTGCGATCCATCGGGCAAGCCTTGGGACGCGGAGCGGCGTCAGGTCTGGTGGAACGAGGCGCAAGCACGTTGGGTCGGCAACGACGTGCCCGACTTCAAGGTGGACTCGAACCCGAATGACCACATGGGTCCCTTCATCATGAACCCGGAAGGCGTGGGGCGCATCTTCGCGCCGCTCGCAGCGTTCGCTGATGGTCCCTTCCCGGAACACTACGAGCCGATGGAGAGCCCGATTGCGAACCCGCTGCACCCGCAGCAGTCGGTTAACCCGGTCGCCAAAAAATACAAGTCCGACATGGACAAGTTCGGCACGCCCGATCAATACAACATCGTCTGCACCACCTACCGCCTGACCGAGCACTATCACTACTGGACGAAGAACAATCCGATGAACGTCCAGCTCGTGCCCGAACCGTTCGTCGAAGTTCCGGCGCAACTCGCCGACGAGATGGGCATCCACGGCGGCGAGATGGTCAAGGTATCGAGCGCGCGCGGTGAGTATGTCGCCAAAGCGATGGTCACGAAGCGCATCAAGCCAATGATGATCGACGGGAAGAAGACTTATCAGATCGGCATCCCGATCCACTGGGGCTATCGCGGCATCAAGGAGGACGAGGGCAAGACCCGGCTCGATCCGGTCAACCAGTTGTCGCCCGCCGCCATTGATCCGAACGCCTACACGCCCGAGTTCAAAGGCTTCCTCGTCAAGATCGAGAAGGCTTAAAGAAGGGGAGAGACGAGCATGAGCGACGAACGCATGTTGCAGATACAGGAAATCTCGGCTCACCCCGGAACCGTGCCCGGCAAGGGCACGCAGCGGCAGGAGCATGTCGCCAAGTACATAGACGTCACTACCTGCATCGGCTGCAAGGCGTGCGAGGTGGCGTGCGTCGAGTGGAACGATCATCCGTTTCGCGAGACGACGTTCGACAACACCTACCAGACGATGGCGCACACCGAATGGAACTACTGGAACCTGATCAAGTTCGCCGAGGAAGAGCGCGACGGCAACATGGCTTGGCTGATGCGCAAGGATCAGTGTATGCACTGCGCCGATCCCGGTTGCCTGCGGGCGTGTCCGGCGGACGGCGCCATCGTCCAGTACCAGAACGGCATCGTCGATTTCCAGCAGGAGAACTGCATCGGCTGCGGCTACTGCATCTCCGGCTGCCCCTTCGACATCCCGAAGTTCAACGAGAAGACGAAGAAGGTTTACAAGTGCACGCTCTGCTCCGACCGTGTCGGCGAAGGATTGGAGCCAGCGTGCATCAAGGCGTGCCCTACGGGCTGCCTCCACTTCGGCACGAAGGACGACATGCTCTCGCTCGCCAACGCGCGCGCCGCGCAACTGAGATCGAAGGACGCGCAGGGCGAGTTCGTCATGCCGAACGCGGGCGTCTATGACCCGCAGTCGGTCGGCGGCACGCACGTCATCTACGTGCTGCACGACATCACGCGCCCGGAGCGCTATGGCGGGCTGCCCGCCAACCCCGTCATCCCGCCGAGCTACACCGTCTGGAAGTGGCTCGCCAAGCCGACGGGTCTGGCGATGGCATTCCTCGGCGTCTTCGCGGTCTTCTTCCACCGCATCGTCGCCGGACCGAAGATGCCGCAGCCCGAAGCAGAGCCTGTCGTCACTGATCGACCCGACGAGGCGGAGGCGAAGCGAAAGGAGAAGCCATGAGCACATCGGTCGAACGCTTCGACGAGAAGGCGCGGCGCGAGGCGAGCCGTCACGGTCGCACGGTCGTGCATCGCGGCGAGCTGCTGCGTCATCCGGTTTACACGCGCGTGCTGCACTGGTCGGTCGCGATCTTCTTCGTCCTCTCGCTGCTCTCCGGCTTCGGCATCTACTCGCCGTGGCTCTTCCGCTGGCTCACGCCGCTCTTCGGCGGCGGCGCAATGACGCGCTTCCTACACCCGTGGTTCGGACTGCTCTTCGACATCGCCTTCTTCTTCCAGTTCCTCAACTGGATGGTGCCGATGAAGTGGACGCAATCGGATCGGCGTTGGACGCGGCGCGTCAAGGAGTACGTCTCTAACAAAGAGAAGGTCGAAGCCTCGGACGTGGGCTTCTTCAATGGCGGGCAGAAACTCTACTTCTGGGCTATCGTCGCGAGCGGCATACTCTTCCTCATCTCCGGCGTCCCAATGTGGCTCGACAACATCTTCCCGCGCTGGCTCGTCGCACTCTCTTACGTGCTGCACGACATCGCCGGGCTCGTCATGCTCGCCGGATTCATCATCCACGTCTATGAAGGCACGGCGGCGCAGCCCGGCACGTTCCAGTCCATGACCGACGGCACGGTGACCGAAGAGTGGGCTTGGACGCACCATCCCGCCTGGTACGCCGACGTGACGGGGCGCGACCCGCGCGACGACTACGAACAGGCGCGACGCCGACAGTCCGAGCGCTCACGCGCCATCGAGACTTGGGAACGCGAGCAGGACGCGCGCGAGCGTGTGCGCGGCGGCGACGCGGCAGAGTCGCCTGAGCGTTAACCTCTCACACTCGATCCGGGGCGGGTGCGAAGGCATCTCTCGCAGCCCGCCTCGCTTTACTTTTTGTCCACCCACGCCGTCTGTGTTAACGAAAGTGAGGCTGACATCATGATCCGACCCTACAGGCTTTCACTCGCCATCGTCCTGTTGCTCGCGGCGGCGACGCTCGTCCGCGCGCAGGCTGATCATTCCTCTGCACAGCTCAACGCCACACGCGACGCGACGCTCTCCGAGCGCAGCGTGCCTGACATGAGCGGCGGCAGCGACGACAAAAAGAAGAAGCCCGACGCGCCGACCAAGCCCGACGCCGCCAAAACTGATGGCGTTAAAACTGACGATGCGAAAACTTCCACGCCTCCCGCCGAGCCTCTCGCGCCCGTCGCCGACCCGCTCGTGCGTATGCTCATCGCGAAGGGCGTGCTCACGGCGGACGAGGGTCGCTCCGTTAGCGTCGCCGCCACATCCGCGGAGCAGCGTGATCGTCTAGCCGCGCTGCTGCGCGATAAGGGTCTCATCTCGTCCGCCGAGTACGAAGCAGTGCGCACGGTCACACCTTCCGCCGATGCGCCATCATCTACTCCCGCGCACGTCGAAACAGCGAGCGCCACACGATCCGAGAGCGCGGCGGCGGCTCGTTCCGCGGCGGCGCAAGCGGCGACGGCTCCGGCTGTCATCCCTGCGGTCGCGCCGCTTCGCGTGCTGCAACTCGATCCGCCGAAGCGCGAAGGGCTGATCCCTGACATCAAGCTCGGCACAGGTGCGCGCATCAAGCCTTACGGGTTCTTCAAGGCGAGCCTCGTGCACGATTCGTCGTCGCCGAGCGGCAACGACTTCCCGCTGCCGCTCTTTGGCGGCGACACGGGACCCAACGCCTCGCCGGAGTTTCACCTCAAAGCGCGTGCCTTCCGCCTCGGCGCGAACTTCGAGTGGCTCGATCCCGCCCCGAAGACGGTCATCACAGGACGTTTGGAGTTCGACTTCGAGGGCGACTTCACACGCACCAATAATCGCAACATCTCCTCGATCCGTTCGAGCCAGCCGTCGATCCGTTTGGCGTGGGCGCGCATTGACCGCGCGTTGAGCGAGAATACCGTCGGCTTCGCACTGTTCGGTCAAGACTGGTCGCCCTTCGTCTCTTCGACCGTCCCGAACACCATCGAGACGACAGCCTTCCATCTCGGCTTCGGCAATCCATATGAGCGCGTCCCGCAGTTCCGCTTCGGCTTCGACTACAAAGCCGGGGGCAAGCGCGCGTGGAAGTTCCAACCTGAGTTTGCGCTCGTCATTCCGGCGGCGGGCAACCTGCCCGCGAACGTCGCCGATCAACTCGGCTTCGGCGAGCGGCAGGGCGCTGATTCCCAGCGACCCAACATTCAGGGTCGCTTCGTCACGCAGTTCCAACTCGACAGCGCGCCGGGCGTCGTGCCCGCACAAATCATCTTCAGCTTCATGCAAGGGCGTCGCGAGGCGGTCGTCACGGCGGCGAACGTGCCCGCCGCGTTCCGCGCGGCGTTTCCGAGCGGCGTGAGAGTCGGGAGTGGGCAGTACGGCTTGAGCGCGGAGTGGCAATTGCCGACGCGCTTCGTGACCGTCATCGGCAAGTACTACACGGGCGAAGACCTGCGCTTCTACTTCGGCACGCAGCTTCTCTCAAACTTCAACGACACCGCCGGGCTCACCTCGCAGGCGAGCGCCGCTTCGATTGACGGCTCGTCCACCGTCGTCTTCGGGCTGCTGGGCGGCACGCCAACGGTCGCGCCACAGCGCCCTGTGCGCGGGCAGGGCGGCTTCATCAACTTCGGCTTTCCGCTCTCGCGCATCTTCGACGCCGACCCGAAAGGTCGCAACGCCGGCTGGACAGCCTACCTGCACTATGGCTATGACCAAGCGACGGCGCGCGACGCGCGGCGCTTCGGCGGGCGCGGCAGAAGCGATGTCCTGATGGGCAGCGTCTTCTACAAGCTGAACGCCTTCGTCACCTTCGCGCTCGAAGAGTCGCTCTTCCGCACGCGCGCCGCCAACTCTTCGCGCTTCGACTTCGGGGGACTCCCGCTCTTCCGCGGCATCCCCTCGCGCGAGACGCACAACGTCCGCTCCGAGTTCGCGACGATCTTTACTTTCTGATCGCACGCAGGGCGCGGCGCGCGCACAAGTCTCCCCGACGACGGCGCGTGCGCCGCGCCCACACACACTCAACGAAGGAGTATCACATCATGGCTCAGCAGTCGGCTTCAGACGTGGCGGGCGCAGCCGCCGGTTACGCCAGCACCCGCGCCGCGCACGACTACAACATCTGGATGGTCATCCTCGCCTCCGCCGTCGGCACGATGATCGAGTGGTACGACTTCTACATCTTCGGCAGTCTGACGTTCGTCCTCGCGCCCCTCTTCTACCCGCCCGGCAACGACACCTTCGCCTACATCGCCTATCTCGCGACCTTCGCCGTCGGCTTCGTCGTGCGACCCTTCGGCGCGCTCTTCTTCGGGCGCATCGGCGATCTGGTCGGGCGCAAATACGCCTTCCTTGTCACGCTGCTCATCATGGGCGGCTCGACCGCGCTGATCGGCTTTCTCCCGACCTATGCCACCATCGGCATCGCCGCGCCGATCATCCTGCTCGGCATCCGCATCCTGCAAGGACTCGCGCTCGGCGGCGAGTATGGCGGCGCGGCGGTCTATGTCGCCGAGCACGTGCCAGACGGGAGGCGCGGGTTCTACACGAGCTTCATCCAGATCACGGCGACGCTCGGACTCTTCATCTCGCTGGCGGTCATCCTCATCGTGCAGAACTACATCGACCCGAAACACTTCGGCTACGGCGGTTGGAATTCGGCTTGGGCGATCCCGTTCGGCGGCTGGCGCATCCCGTTCATCATCTCGATCTTCCTCGTCGCCGTCTCGCTCTACATCCGCTTGCGGATGAAGGAATCGCCGATCTTCCAGCACATCAAGGGCGCAGGGATGACTTCGGCGACCCCGCTCAAGGAAGCCTTCACGAAGCCGGAGAACCTGAAGCGCGTGCTCATCTCACTCTTTGGGGCGACCGCCGGGCAAGGCGTCGTCTGGTACACGGGTCAGTTCTACGCCCTGTTCTATCTGCAATCGATCCTCAAGGTGAACTCCACGTCGTCTAACTACATCATCGCCGTCGCGCTCCTGCTCGGGATGCCGTTCTTCGTCGTCTTCGGCTCACTCTCAGATCGCATCGGGCGCAAGAAGATCATGATGCTCGGCTGCCTGCTCGCTGTCATCTCTTACCTGCCGCTTTACCACGCGATGCAGGCGGCGGCAGGCTCAAACGTCGTGACGACCATCTCGAAGAAGAATCCCGTCACGGGCGCGTACACGCTGACGCCGCAGACGATGGTGGGCGGCACTCTGCAAAACGCCAAGGAGGTTCTCACCTACACCGACTTCAGCAGCTTTATCAGCAATTCGGTCGCGTGGAAGTTGATCCTGCTGGTGTTCGTTCAGGTGCTCTGGGTAACGATGGTTTACGGTCCCATCGCGGCTTATCTGGTCGAGGCGTTCCCGGCGAAGATCAGGTACACATCACTCTCGCTGCCATATCACATCGGCAACGGCGTCTTCGGCGGGCTGTTGCCACTCATCGGCACGATCATCGTCGCGCAAACTGGTAACATCTACGCGGGGCTCTACTACCCGATGATTGTCGCGAGCATCACCGTCGTCGTCGGCTCGCTCCTGCTCAAGGAGACGAGGCACGTGCTGATCTGGCGGGAGGTCGAGACGGGCGGCGGCAGACCCGTCGTCTCGGACATCGAAGGTCCGGCTTAGATTGTGCGAGGGCTAACACGACAGGGGTCGGGAAAAAATTTCGTGGCACATAACGACTTGGGACACGCGCCCGTTGAGCTGGGCGTGCGCGGGCTTGACGCGCTCACGCTCGATGAACTCTTGACCGAGTGCGGGCGGCTGCACGGTCACATGTGCGCCGGTCAACTTCTCGGCGCGCGCATGGCTGTACTTGGCTGCCGACTCGTCGGCATCAACGAGCCACGCGGCGCGGATCGAAAGAAGCTCATCGTTTGGGTCGAGATCGACCGCTGCATGGCTGACGCCGTGGGCGCGGTCACGGGCGTGAGGCTGGGAAAACGCAGCCTCAAGTATTTCGACTACGGCAAGGTCGCCGCCACCTTCTTCAACACGGAGACGAAGGAGGCGGTGCGCGTCGTCGCTCTCGAAGAATCGCGCGCCCTTGCCGACGCGCGCCACCCGGAGATCGAGAGCAAGAAGGAGAGGCAGTTTCGCACCTACGGCGAGGCGTCGGACGAAGAGTTGTTCAAAGTCGAGCGCGTTGCGGTTGATTACGGCGAGATGGACGTGCCCGGTCGCCCGCTCTCGCGCGCGACGTGCGCGCGCTGCGGCGAGGGCGTCAACGACGGGCGCGAAGTGAAAACAGCGGACGGCGTTGTGATGTGTCGCCCGTGCGCGTCGGGTGGGTACTACAGGAAACTTTAGAGCACGTCCTCCCAACCCAATCCGGCGACGCTGCCCGGATGTTCATCCGATGCCGATGACTTACGCATACGTCGCCATCATGGATGCGGAAGTACCGCGTGCCTGTGCCTCTGTCTCTCAGCACATGCCAAAGTTCATCTATTGCCCGTTTCTCTAGCTCGACTGTTGCGCGTCTTCTTTGCGGTAGTAAGGGTTCATCCCCGCCGCGTGATCGGTGATGTCGAGCACGCGGCGGATTTCGGGGACTTCGCGGCGGATGACGGATTCGATCCCCTGTCGCAAGGTGAAGTCAGCCGCGCCGCAGCCCTGACAGCCGCCGCCGAGTCGTAGATAGACTGTGTCGTCTCGAACTTCGATGAGTTCGACGAAGCCCGCGTGCGCGGCGACGCCGGGGTTGATCTGTTGATCGATCAGATACTGCACCTTCTCTTTGACGCCTCGCCCGACGAGCATCATGTGATCCCTGATCTCATCTGGCGAGAGCGCCAAGCCCGAAACGAAGTAGGCGGTGAGAACCGCCTCGATCCGTCCGGTGATCGCGTCCCATCCGGCGGCTTCCGACTTGCCCACGACGAGCAGGCGTCCGATCAGTTGAATCTTCTGGACGCCTTCGATCTCGAAAAGCTTTTCCGCGAGCGGCATCCCGCGCGCCTCTCTTGCGTCGTTAATAGTCTTCGTGCCGATGTAGAGCGTGCGGTCAACCGTGAACCTGCACAGCGTTGGTGTGCGCCTGTCCATCTCACTCGTGATCGTTATTTCGTCCTGCACCGGAGAGACCCCAGGGTTAAGTCAATCGTCGTCGCCGTGCGCGCCGCGCGTCGTGCGTTCGGCAGAATGGGCTGGCTCGCGGCGGATTTCTATTGTATATGGTAGCAAGAAGCACAGTCCACGTTATTGACTTCAAGCTCGGAAGATCGAATGGTGAACGCCGAACAACGAAGATCGAACGGCGGCGGTTGAGGGGACAGCATGGTCACGATCAAATCATCTGACGGCGGCGAGTTTGGTGGCTATCTCGCGCAGCCCGCGAGCGGCAGGGGCGCGGGTCTGGTGCTCTTGCAGGAAATCTTCGGCGTCAACCAGGTGATGCGCGCGACCGCCGACTGGTACGCCGCGCGCGGCTTCGTCGTCGTCTGCCCCGATCTCTTCTGGCGTCAGCAGCCGGGCATCGAGTTGACGGACAAAACGGAAGCGGAATGGCAGCGCGCCTTCGCGCTCTACAATGGTCTCGACGAGGCGAAAGCCGTCGAAGACGCGGCGGCGACTCTGAAGTTCTTGCGCGGGCACACAGCGTGCGACGGGCGCGTCGGCGCAGTCGGCTACTGTCTCGGCGGCAAGCTCGCTTACCTGCTCGCGGCGCGCTTTCGTCCTGACTGCGCGGTCGGCTACTACGGCGTCCGGATTGACGCCGCGCTCGACGAGGCGACGAACATTCGCAGCCCCCTCATGCTCCACGTCGCCGGGCGCGACAAGTTCTGCCCCGCAGAAGCGCAGGCGAAAATTCACGCCGCGCTCGACTCTCATCCGTTTGTCACTCTGCACGACTACCCGGAACAGGATCACGCCTTCGCACGGACGGGCGGCGAACACTTCGACGCGCGCGCAGCAGAGCTTGCGAATCTCAGAACCGTCGAGTTCTTCGCGCGACACCTCTTCGGCGCAGGAGCTTCGTCGGACGCGCAACCGAACCTTGCGGAATTGTGGGACGAGCACGTCAAGTACGAGTTCGCCACGCGCGACACGGAAGAGACTCTGCGGACGATGGTCGAGGACGCCTACGTCAACCACGTCCCCGTATTAACAGGCGGCGTCGGGCGCGACGAGTTGCGCGAGTTTTACTCAAAGAGATTCATTCCGCAGATGCCGCCCGACACGAGCATGACGCCTGTGTCGCGCACGGTCGGCGCGGAGCGCGTCGTGGATGAGATGGTCTTCGAGTTTACGCACACGATTGAGATGGATTGGATGCTGCCGGGTGTTGCACCGACGGGCAAGCACGTCCGCGTCCCGCTCATCGTCGTCATACACTTTCGCGACGGGCGGCTCGCGCACGAGCACATCTACTGGGATCAAGCTTCGGTGCTCGCGCAACTCGGTCTGATAGACGCGGAGAGTCTGCCCGTCGCCGGGGTCGAGAGCGCAGAGAAAGTGCTTGATCCGAAGTTGCCCGCGAATCGTCTGATCGCGCGCGCAGATGAAAAAAAACGTTGAGGGCATATGAAGCAAGACGTTGAGGGCGAGGGAAGCGCGGGCGCGTCGGCGGTCTTCGTCGGTCGTTTGCGGCGCGATCTCGGCACGCTGGAATCTTACGCCGCACTGCTCGGCATACTGATTGGCGCGGGGATTTTCACCGTCACGAGTCGCGCGTGGGCGCTCACGGGTCCGAGCGTCATCCTCGGCTACGTCGTGCTCACGCCCGTTGTCCTCGCCACCTCCGTCGCTTACGCGGCGTTTCTCTCGACGCCTCTGGGGCGCGAGCCGGGCGGCGAGTACACGCACATCTCGCGGACACTTGGCGGCTACCGCGTCGCCTTCATCGGCGCGTGGCTCAAAATCATCTCTTACGTCGCGGCGGGCGCATATCTCGCCAACGCGCTCGCCGACTACATCATCCAGTTCGCGGGCGGTCGTCTCCAAGCGGAGACTTACCGTCTGCCGCTCGCGCTCGCGAGCCTCGTCTTTTTTTACCTCGTGCAGGTCGCGGGCGTGCGCTGGTTCGGACGCCTTCAGGTGACGATGTGCGCGCTGCTCGGTCTCTCGCTCATCGTCCTCGTCGTGCCGGGGCTGTTCGCGATCAAGACTGCGAACTATCAGCCGTTCGTCACGCACGGCATCAGCGGCTTCGCATTGAGCCTCGTACCGCTGTTCTTCTCTTTCGCTGGCTTCGAGTCGCTCGCGCAGACGGCGGGCGAGGTCAAAGACAGCACGCGGCGTCTGCCGCTCATCTTCCTCAAAGGCATCAGCGTGACGGCGTGCATCTACGTCCTTATGTCGCTCGTCGCGTTCGGCGTTCTGCCCGGCTCGCGTTTGCAGACGACGAACGCGCCGATGGCGGAAGTTGCGTCCGTCTATCTGCCTGCGGGCGCGGCTCTGTTTGTGACCTTCGGCGCGATCATGGCGATCACGACTTCGATGAACTCGACGATGCTTGTGCCCTCACGCCTCGTCATCATTCTCGCGCGTGACGAACTTGCGCCGCGCTGGATCGGCGTCGTCAACGCGCATACGGGCACGCCGATTCGCGGCTTGACTCTGACGTTCGCCGCCTGCGTTCTCCTGCTCGTCAGCGGGCAGCTTGCGATGGCTCTCAATGTCGCCATCTTCGCGCTCGTCATTCTCTACTTCATACACAGTCTCGTCTTCCTGTTGCTGCCGCGACGCAATCCAACTCTCTACCGTTCAATCACGGTCGCGATTCCCATCTGGCTACAGCGCGCGGCGGCTCTCGTCTCGCTCGTGTCGATGGGCGCGCTCATTGTGGTGCAGGTCTCGCAGGACGCGCGCACGCTCTCGGAGCAGAGCCTCGCGGAGAGGATCGCTAACCACTCCATGACGAGCCTTGAGCTGGCGGTGGCGTGGAGTCTCGTCGGCGCGGCGCTCTACGCTTTCGCGCGGCGCGGCGGCGCGAAGGTGATTCAAGACAAGGCTGCGATGCTCGATCAGCCTGCGCTCGATCCATTGGAGAACAGAGATGGAGATTGAAGGGAAGAGAATTTTAATCACGGGCGCGAATCGCGGTCTCGGGCGCGCGCTCGTCGTCGCATGTGCTGAAAGCGGCGCGGGCGAGATCGTCGCGTGCGCGCGTCGTCCAGAAGAGTTGGAGACGCTGATTAACTCCGTCGGCGGTCGCGCGAAGCTGACGCCAGTGCGTCTCGACGTGACTTCGGACGAAGACGTGAGCGCGGCGGCTCGGTTTGGGCGCGTTGACGTGCTCATCAACAGCGCGGGCGTCGCCGTGTACGGCGGCGCGCTTAAAGCGGAGATGGAAGAGATACGACGCGAGATCGAGATCAACTACCTCGGTGTGCTCCGCATGGTCAGAGCATTCGCGCCCGCGATGGCGGAGCACGGCGACGGGTTAATCGTGAACGTCGCTTCCATCCTCGGCAAAGTGAGCGCGCCCGCACTCGGCACGTACTGCGCGACGAAGGCGGCGCTGCTCTCGCTCAGTCAAGCATTACGCGGCGACCTCTCTGATCGCGGCGTGCGCGTCATCGCGGTTTTGCCCGCGACGATTGACACGGACATGAGCCGCAGCTTCGACGGAGAGAAGATGACGGCGGAGCAAGCCGCGCGCGAGATCGTCGAAGCGATCCGGCAAGAGACGATTGAAGCAGCCATCGGCGACGGCGCGCGCGGCATACTCGCCGGACTCCGCGCCGATCCGACGGGGACGGAACAGTCTTTCGCGCAACTCAGAGCTTGAGCGTTTGTATCGTCAGCGAGTTTGAGCAGCAACCAAAATGTCAGCAGCAACTCCATCAACCTTCAACCGCCGCCGCGAAGAGTTCCCGACGCTCTCTTCGGGGATTCACCTGTTAAGCCACAGCCTCGGACCTGTGCCGCGCGCGGCGCGCGCGGCGATGATTGCTTACACGGACGCCTGGGAGCGACACACGAGCGAAGACGCCTGGGCGACGAGTTGGTGGGAACTCTCAGAGCGTGTGGGCGACCGCCTTGCGCGTCTGCTCGGTGGGACGCAAGGCTCCGTGCAGGTGCAGCCGAATGCGTCCATCGCTCTCTCGGTCGTCGCGTCATGCTTCGATTTTCGTGCGAGCAAGCGCAACAAGGTCGTCACGACCGCGCTCGACTTCCCCTCGACGGGCTATGTCTGGGAGGCGCAGCGGCGACTAGGAGCACACATCCAAGTCGTCCCAACAGACGACGGCATCGTCGTGCCGCTTGAGCGCATACTTGATGCGATAGACGAGACGACCTGCCTCGTCGCGCTCTCGCACACCTCTTATCGAAGCTCTTACCGTGTTGACGCGCGCGCGATTGTCGAGCGCGCGCACGAGGTCGGCGCGCACGTTTTGCTCGACACTTACCAGTCGGCGGGCGTCTTAGAGTTGCAGGCGGCGGAGTGGGGCGTGGACTTTCTCATCGGCGGCACGATCAAGTGGCTGTGCGGCGGACCCGCGTGCGGTTATCTCTACGTGCGCCCCGCATTGCAAAACGAGTTACAGCCGCGTCTCACCGGCTGGGTCGCGCACGCAGAGCCTTTCGCCTTCGCGCCGGAGATGAGCTACGCGCGAGGCGTGCGCCGCTTCGCGCAGGGCACGCCGAACATTCCGGGACTCCATTCATGCCTCGCAGGTCTCGACATTATCGAAGAGGTCGGGCTGGAGACAATCGCGTCGGAGTCGCGCAGGCGAACCGCGTGGATGGTCGAGTTCGCTTTGGAGCAAGGTTGGCGACTGAACAGCCCATTGAACATCGAGGAGCGCGGCGGCTCCGTCATGATCGGCGTCGAGGACGCGCCGCAGATGGTCGCACGCCTCGCGGAGCGCAAAGTCTTCGTCGATTGGCGTCCCCACGTGGGCTTGCGCATCTCGCCGCACTTCTTCAACACCGACGAAGAGGTGCGGGAGGCGATGCAGATTTTAAAAGCCGTGACGAGTGACAGGTGACAAGCAAATCCGCCGAAGGTCTTGCTTGTCACTTGTCACGGTTTACCTGTCACGGCTTTTCGTATCGCACGCTTGGACTGCCCGCCGGATAGAAGACGCCGAGCAAGCGCAGTTCGTCGTCGCCGGTGTTCTCGACGCAGTGAATCTGCCGCTTGGGGAGATAGATGCACGAACCCGCGCCGATTTCCGTGCTCGTCTCGCCCGCCCACATCCGACCCGCCCCGCGCAGGATGAACAAGACCTCTTCGTAAGTGTGAAAGTGATCGGGCGCGCGACCGGGCGGGATCGAGCCAACGAACTGCGTCACTTGCTCACTTCCAACTTCTTCATCAACCAGCACGCGATACCAGCGATCAGACGTGGGCACGGCTTTGCGATCCGCGAGGCGCACGATAGGCTCGCGCGTGTGAAGCGTTTGCGCGACGGGCGACGTGAGCGCGGCGACAAACTCCGGCTCCTCGGTCGGCTCAGGACATTGCGAGCTGATGAGGACGAGCGGTTGCGAGACGTGGTTGTTGACCGTCAGAGTCTCGCACGGTCGCAGATAGATGCCGGTCTCTGATTCGACAAGGTGCGGGCGACCGTCGATAAAAACTTCCGCCTCACCTTCGAGCGCGTAGAGAACTTCGTCGCAATCCGGGTTGCGCAAGCCCGGCGACAAGCCTTGTGCAAACTCAAGGACGCGCAGTGAGATCGCCTGCGCGCCGATTTCTCGCCCCACCTGTCGCCAAGCGCGCAGCGTCCCGCGCACGTCGGGCGTCCCTTCCCTCATGCGCGTGACGCGGCAACCACCTTCCAGCAAGACAGCCACTCTTAGTCAGTCTCCTATCAACGGTCTCACTTCTTCTTCAAGACGCTGGCGCGCAGCAATCTGTCGAGCTTCGGGAACTCGCGGTCGAGGTAAGCGTTGCCGCCCGCAAAGATTTTTCCCTGCTTGCCGCCGCGCATCCCGCCGCCCGCGTCTTCGCCGTATCCCGCGTAGAGTTGATCGACAACCTCCATGCCTTCGATCACTTTGCCGATGGGCGCGAAGCCCTCGCGGTCGAGCCGCGAGTTGTCGCCGAGGTTGACGAAGAGTTGAGTGGTGCGTGCGTCCGCGCCGGTCATCGCGTAGGTGACGAAGCCGCGCGTGTTGCTCTGCCGCGCCGCGTCGTCGCGGATCGTTTGATCCTGCCAGACGGCGGCGATAGTCGGATCGCCCGCGATGCCGAACTGCGCAATGAAGCCCGCGCGGACGCGGAAGAAGCGCGAGTCGTCGAAGAAGCCCGCGCGCACGAGGTTGTAGAAACGATCCACGCCGCGGGGCGACCACTCGCGTCGAGCCTCAACGACGAAGTTGCCCTTGCTCGTTTCAAACTTCACACGGAAAATATCGGGCGCTTGTCTGTCCCAGAACTTGTGCCGCGGGTTCAGCAACACATCGCGTGCGTCGCGCGGCGGCGCAGAGCTACGAACGTGGCGTTGCGTCAGCGAGCCGACGAGAAGGACAAGCAGCGCAAGGCATGTGAAAAGTCGCAGCGAGAGCTTAACTTTAGCCGTCGCGCGTTCGCGTCGCGCGCGCTCATCTCCGGTCTGCCGTTCGATCATTAAAGCCTTCCCCGTAGCTCTCAGATTAGAAGCGAACAGTGCAGACAATGCAAACTATCGGGAGGCAAACCGTCTCAACAAAAAACGGGGATGCCGTGTGATTCACGGCATCCCCGTTTCTGATTGAACTCCGCAGGTAGGACTCGAACCTACAACCCTCCGGTTAACAGCCGGATGCTCTGCCATTGAGCTACTGCGGATTACTGACAGCCTGCGCGGAGTGTACTGCTCGACGCGGGGAAATTTTTATAGCAGACGGTTCGCGGGAGCGTCAAGCGGGGCGGGCGCAGTGAGTTTGTGCCGCAGCGCGCCGGTCTAAGGTGAGTCGGTGGAGGAACGGATCGGAACGGTCAGCGCACGGGGATGTCGTATCTTTGGTTAGCGGGTAGATTGACGCTGCCTCTGAATATCTCGCGGTCTCCCGACTTCACCACGATCTCATATCCGCCCTGATCCAGATCGCCGATGTAATACCGCCCGTCGTCGCCCGTCAGAGAGCGACCCCTCTCGCTGCCGTTTTGACTAACGATCACCCACACGGATCGCAGCGGCTGTCCAGACTGTTGCGACACGACGCCCCTGATGTCGCTCCCGCCAGCGGCTCGCGCGCTCAAGGAGATGGAGAGGGCGAACAGGAGTAAGCCAACTCCGAAGACCGTCGTTAAAAAAGCCCTATTTTTCATTTGCGTCTCCTTTTTGTTTGATGGAGTACTGGACGGAACCCAACAGCACTTTGGCACTACTTTCTCCTTCCCACAGGTGTGTGGTCCCGCTCATACCCTTCGACTCCCGGACAATAATCGAGTATCGCCCATTGGGTATGTCGGCGAAGGAAAATCTCCCCGAATCGTCCGTCTTCGTGGAAAATTCCGCCTTGGCATCGGGCAGCAGAAAGACATCAATCCCGTTGAGAGGCTTCCCCGTTAGGCTCTTGACACTCCCATCTATGTACAACCTCTTGCTGGACGGGATGACGGGCGGGGGGACGCTGACACTCTCTTTGAGAGTTTTCAACTCCTTCTGCAAGTCGGAAATCGTCCCGGTGTCGTGCCCACGCAGTTGCGGGACGACTCCCACGAAGGAGACTCCGATGGTGGTCATAGCCGTGATGATGGCGGTGATGATCAACACCTTCGAGTTCTGCGCGGGTGAAGATTCGATTGACTCGCTCATGGTGCTTTCCTTTCAAAGGGGGATGACGCATCGGCGTCGAGTTGGCTGGCGGTCGTTCTCACGGTTGGAGAAATAAAGAGAAGTTGTGATTGAAAAATCAGACGCCTTAATTTCGGGTGCTCATCCGGCGCAAAGGTTAAAGTGCAACTAACAAGAGAGGCTCTCAATCAGCGGGACGCGAGGAGTCGTGCGTCTACAAACAGCAACATTCATTGCAATCGAGATGCCAATCTCGTCCGATCTCTCTTAGGCTGAAAGAGGCTTTAGTTTCCGATAAAGCTGCAAGATGTCTTCAAGAGAGGACAGCTTTGATCAGCAGTGAGTACTATTGTAGACACCTGTCTTTCTGTTCAACTGTGAAAATGATCCGCTGCTTGCAAGCAAGCTACGCGTCCGCTTGCCGGACGGCGGGCGGCGGGACAGACGGACGCTTGCGTCAGGCACAGGAAGTGAGAGATTATCTCTCACCTCGAAGTAACAGGCAGAGACATAGTTCGTCGAATACGAGCGCCCGCGAGAGGGGCGAGAGGAGAGGTGTTCCGAAATGCAGCGTCGGACGACCGCGTGGTTTAGCACGCGTCTGGGGATGGAGATGCCGCTCGTGGCTTACGGGCACGCCGGGCAGCCGCTCTTGATGTTGCCCACGGCGGCGGCGGATTACCTGGAGTATGAGAGGTTCTATCTAGTTGATTCGATCCGCCCGCTCATCGAGGCGGGCAGAGTTCGCGCCTACTCGGTCAACAGCGTCAACCGCTACAGCCTCCTGAACGACAAAGCCTCGCCGCAGCTCAAAGCCGTGCTCCTCACGCGCTACAACGAGTACCTGACGGAAGAGGTCTTGCCGCTCATACGCAACGACGCGGGCGACGCCGGCGCGCGACCGCTCGTCACGGGCGCAAGCCTCGGCGCGACTTTGTCGGCGAACGCATACTTTCGCCGACCCGATCTCTTCCGCGGCGTCATCGCCATGGCGGGCAGCTACGACATCCGCGCCTACTTCAACGGCTACAGCGACGATCACGTCTACTTCAACAACCCGGTCTCGTATCTCCCGAACCTCAACGACGAACACTATCTGCCGCTGCTCCGTCGCGCCGAAGCGATCTACATCGTCACGGGTCAGGGCAAGTGGGAAGCGCCGGAGCGCAGCCGCGAGCTATCGAACATCCTGCGCGCCAAAGGCATCCCGCACCGCTTGGAGCTGTGGGGGCACGACGTGGATCACGACTGGCCCTGGTGGCGCAAGATGCTGCCGTTTTATCTGGGTAAGATTCTGGGGTAGGGAACTTCCGTACGCGCGCCCGTTGAGAGATTTCATCAGGCGCGGCGCGTTCATCGCCTTGCTCTTCTCGCCCGTTCCATCAACAAGCTGTAGTTGACGCTTTTCTCCTGAAGGAGTCTGCTCAGTTCCTGCTTGCGCGCCTCGTCGGGGCAAGACCTCAGCTCCGCGCGGATCGCGTCCATGTCCTTCAGCAGTTGAACCTCTTCGGGGACGAACCCGCCGTTCTTCAGGATCGAGTGCCCCATCCTTAGGTCTTCGGGCGACTGAAAGTAGGTGTCGAGATCGAGCGGCTGCCCCTTGCCGGGGAGGTCATCGAACTCGCCCCGAGCCATCGCCTCTCTAATCAACTCTTCGATGCCTCTCACTTCGTCATTCATATAGCTCGGACGTAACCGGATGCGACTGTTCAACCGTCAAAGTGACGAAAGCCTCTCATCAAAATGACCAGACGCCTCCGGTTCTCCTCGCCGTCTGCGAACCGGAGTCTATTTCAAAGGAATTATCCGGTCAAAGTTTTCCCGGGAGAGTGGCATACGGCTTGAATACTCTACGGCGGTTGACGCGTGAACTCCCACGCCGGTCTTTTTCCCCTAACCCGAACGGTGGTGACTGAAAAATGGCTTTAACAGGCTACGCAACGGTTAACGACGCTGTGCCGGTGGCGCTACTTTTCCCGCAGAAGCACGAAGAGCACCAGCCTGCAATTCCCGAAGTGGGGCAGCCCTACCTCCAGAAGCGGCTCAACTCGATCTTCAAGGCTATTAAAAGCCCGGTCATCAGGGCAACGGTTGACTCCGTCGCCGTCAGTCTGGCACGCCTCTGCGACCTGCTCCGCATCGTGGAGACAAACACTGGCGAAGAGGGTCCACTCCCTGTGACGCTGGTCGCCTTCTCGCTCGTCCATCACGAGTCGAAGTGTTTAATTCAATATATTGAAAAGGAGACCTCGAAGGTCAAGAGCATCAAAGGGGCTCTGCGCCACGCGCTCGACGGCACGAGCTTCGTCCTCCGGCATGAACTCAAGAGAGTCTTCAGTCAGGAACTCTCGCTGCTAGACCGTGGGCGGAAGTCCAACCTGTTGCGCGCCGACGTGATGAGGGCGCATGGTCTGCTGAGCAACTGCTTCGAGCAGTCGATCCTCATGCTCGCGCGCGTGTTCGACCCGTCGGTGAGCGGCGCGCTCCTGTTCGGCGCACACAGGGAACGGCTCGAACAGTCCAACACGCTGATCAGAGATTTGTCCGCGCTCGCCCAGCTCGCGCGGCAGGCTGAGGCGCAGCGCGACGCGGAGGCGAGCGACTCACTCATCCGGGAGCTGAAAGCGTTCTGCGGCGGTCCCTTGCACTATCTGATGTACAAAGATTGGGACGAGTTTGAAGACATTACGAGAGAGGTCACGTCCAGCTACGGCTCGGCAAGGCACGGCTTCATGCTGCACTGCTTCGCCACATACCTCGACGCGCTGATGAACCAAGTGCAGATGCGCGCGGTGCTGAATGAGGGTTTGCCCGAACGACGGGAGCCGAAGGCTGCGAAAAAAGGGCGGGGCAGTCGGCGCTGACGCAGAGAAGCGTCGCAGTAGGAAGGCGAAAGGGCTGGGAGAGATCGTTTCGGACTCTCCCAGCCCTTTTCGGTTTTCCTGTTACCGGGTCAGTTGCCCGTGTTGTCGTTCGCGCCCTTCTTGCCCTTCTTCTTGTTCGGTTCGACTTCACGCGGGCGCGTCGCAGGTTTATCTGCGGCGGGCGGCGGGGTCGCCACTTCGGGCGCGACGGCGGTCGTCGCCTTCTTCGTCCCCGTTTCGGGAGCGGAGGTGGCGGGCGGGTGCGTCTCCACTTCGCCGGCGGACGGTGGCAGCGTGATCGGTTCGAGCTTCGTGTCGATGGGCGCGGCGTTCGGATCGGTCGTGCCCTCGTCGCCGCGCGTCGCCTTGATCTGCTCCGCCTCAGCCTGCATCTCCTCGCGCATCTCGCGCTGTCGCTGCTGGAAAAGCTCCTTGATGTCTTCGGGCATCTTCGGCGCGGACTCGAAGCTCTCCTTATCCTTGCCCTTCAAAAAGTCTTTCATGAAATCGACCCAGATGGGCAGCGCGCCGTGCCCGCCCGTCATGTCCGAGCCGAGGTTCTTCTTGCGGTCGGGGTAGCCCATCCAGACGCCCGTGACATAGGTCGGCGTGTAGCCGATGAACCACACGTCCGTGTGATCGTTGACCGTGCCGGTCTTGCCCGCGACGGGGACGCCGACCGAAGAGGCGGCGGGAGCTGTCCCTCCCGGCGCGGTCACCCCGCGCATCATCCCGACCATCGTCAGCGCGACGTACTCGCTCGTCACCTTATAAGTCGTCTTCTCCCACTCTTCGAGCGGCGC
>JAVXVR010000341.1:0-3893 GCA_032230165.1 Acidobacteriota bacterium
AAACGCCTTCGCCGTTTGTGACCTCGCCCACACCCGTCTCGCACGCCGAGAGGACGACGAGGCGCGTGCCCCACAGATCGAGTCCGGCGGCTTCATAGGCAGTCAGGATTCCATCCTCGCCCGCGCCGTCGCGCTGCTGGTTCGCGCCCGCGAGCGCGAGCCCTGAACGCAGCAGAGGGTTTTCGCCGCGCGCCGCAACTTGCGCGCCGCCGAGCGCAAGCCCGCGCGTCGCGTCTTCAGCCGACTGCTTTTGATCCGGAAGGAAGAAGCCGTGTGTGGCGACGTGCAGCACGCTCGGCGCAGAGACGCGCTTGAGCGCCGCCTCTGTCGCCTCTGCCCCCGTGAGCACGCGCGCGCCTGAGAGGATCGAGCCGAGCGCTTGCGCTTCAGCCGCCGTGCCCGGCAGAGGCGAGAAGCGCGCCGTCGAGAGATCAATCGAGCGACGAGCCGACGAGTCCGACGCACGCGCGCTGGTTTGGGTGGCAGCCGCGCCCATCGCGTTGTCGAACGCAGGGTTGGCGAGCACGAGTGCGCCCCCGCGCGGCGCGGCGCTCACTTGCAGTCGCAGCAGGTCGCGCCCGCTCGTCAGATAGGTGAGCGAGTAGTTCTCGACCATGTACTTGCCCTCTTCGTCCACAAGCGCGGCGAAGGGGATCAAATTCAGCGCGCCATCGGGCGAGATGAAGACTGTGCGCCGCTCGCCGAGCAACTTCCTCACCGGGCGCATGACCAACTCGTCGAGCGCGCGCGCGGCGGGCTTCACATCTGTGCCGGGCTTCACCAGAAGCGCGCGCATTGCCGCCACACCGCGCTCGACGGCAGCGGCGTCGCCAAGGTCAGCCCAGCGCACATCGCCCTTCGCGTCGAGCACGTATGCGGCGTAGCGCGGCGCGCCCCAACGCTCCGCGCTCGTGCGCGCGCGGTGGTTGAAGGGACGAAAGACCGCAAACTCGACGAGCGCCGACCCTGTGGGGAGCGCCGCGCGCACGCGCTCGATGGTCACGGGCTGCGACTCTGCGCGGAAGGCTGCGCTGCGCGCGCTCACCTCCTGCTCCAAACGTTCGATCTCCACGTCGAGTCGCGCCTCCGCGGCGCGACGTTCTTCAGACGCGGCGGCGCGTCGCTCTTCTGTCGCGGCGTGTTCGTCGCCCTTGATCGTCAGGCGCGCAAGTTCCGCACGCGCGGCGGCGAGCGCGTCGAGCAGCTTCTGATCTTCTGGGTTGAGCCGACGGCGCAAGGCGGCGATCTGATCCGAGACGACATCGAGCACGCGACCCTTGCGCCGCAGCACGGTCGTCAAGGCGAGCGCGGCGGCGCGCGCGTCCGTCGGAGCACCGGTTGTGTGGAAGGCGATGATGCCATCGGTCTCGGCGGCGAGCGTCGCCATGTAGAGGCGCTTCTGCTGCTCCGATCCGACCGTGAGCACGGTCGCGATGTGGCGCTCGCGTATGTCTGCGGCGCGCGCAAGCGCCGTGAGCGCCTGCGCGGTCGCGCCCTGCGCCCAGTAGATCGTCGCGAGGTTGTTCAAATAGTTGGCGACCTGCGGGTGATCGCGCCCAAGCGACTTTTCGGCGATGGCGAGCGCGCGACTGTAGAGCGCCTCCTCCTCCTTCGTCTCGCCGCGCAGGTAATGCAGCCGCCCCAGCGCGTTGAGGATGATGGCCACGTCCGGGTGATCCGCGCCGAGCGACTTTTCCGTGATGGCGAGCGCGCGTTTTAAGAGTGATTCGGCGCGCACGGTGTCGCCGCTCTCGCCGAGCACGGTGGCGAGGTTGTTAAGCGTCGTGGCGACGAGCACGTGCTCTGCGCCGAGCGACTTCTCTTCGACGGCGAGCGCGCGTTCGTAGAGCGCCACAGCCTCCTTCGAGTCGTGGCGCTCGTCGTAGAGATAGGCGAGGTTGTTCAGGACAGAGGCGACTTCGGAACTTTCAGCGCCGAGCGCGCGCTCGCGGATCGAGAGAGCGCGCCGCAGCAGCGGCTCCGCGCGGTCGAGATCGCCGCGCTCGATGTAGAGCAGCGCGAGGCTGTTGAGCGTGATGGACACGTCCAAGTGATCCGCGCCGAGTTTTTTTTCGACGATGTCGAGTGCACGTCGCAGCAACGGTTCGGCGCGGACGTAGTCGCCCTCTGCGCGGTAGAGGGTGGCGAGGTTGGTGAGCGAGGTGGCGACGATGGGGTCGTCTGCGCCGAGTTGCTTCTCTGTGATCGAGAGAGCGCGCAGGTAGAAGCGCTCCGCCTCCTCATAGTTGCCGCGCTCCTCGTCAATGAAGGCGAGGTTGTTGAGCGTGAACGAGACGAAGAGGTGATCCGCGCCGCGCGCGCGCTCCTCAATGGAGAGCGCGCGGCGCAGCAGCACCTCGGCTTCGCGGGAGTTGCCGATCTGGTTGTAGTAAGAGGCAAGGCTGTAGAGCGTCGTCGCCACGCTGGGGTGATCCGCGCCGAGCGCCTTCGTCTGGATGTCGAGCGCGCGTTGGTAGAGCGCGATGACGCGCGCGTCTTCGCCCTGCGCCGCGTAGATGCGCGCGAGCGTGGTGAGCGTCATCGCCAGATCGGCGTGCTCGCGCCCCTGCGCCTGCTCGCGTATGGCGAGCGCGCGCTCCGCCTCTGTGCGCGCACGCGCGTAGTCGTTTAGTTTTGAGTGTTCGAGCGCGAGGAAGTCGAGCGCCATCGCGGCGGGCAAACTGTTCGTCCCGCCCGCCTGTTCGATCTGCGCGAGCGCGCGCTCCATCAGTTTGACGGCGTCGCCCGTGCGCCCGGCCTCTTCCACCTTCAACGCCTGCTGGAACAGCTCGAGGAAGGAGTCTTGCCGGTCGGGCGACGTGGCGGGCTGTTGAGCAAACGCCCCGCGCGCCGCCGCTGAGAGCAACAGGCTAGCGATGAGCGGGAGCGCGACGAGACCGTGCCACTTTTTTCTGCGGATCATGATCTTTCACGACTCAATGAGCGCGGGCATCATAACACCCGCCGTAGCCCGCGCCCACATGCGCGGGACGCGGCTTTCCCGCTTGCTGCCGGGGTCGCGCGGCGCGCCCCGAAATGTGAGCGCGCTCACGTGACGAAGCGCGGGCGTGCTGTTAGAATTAACGTCTTGATCGCAGCGGCTTTCAACTTTCAGTCCTTCCATCAGAACGGAAAAGGAATCATCAAAGAGCCATGAGCACAGTCATTGACACGCCGACCGCCGAGACCATCGAGAAACATTTTGAAGAGGTCGAGACCGTCACCATTCGCTTCGCCGGAGACTCAGGCGACGGGATGCAGTTGACGGGGACGCAGTTCACAAACACCTCGGCGGTGCTCGGCAACGACATCTCGACGCTGCCCGACTTCCCCGCAGAGATTCGCGCGCCCGCCGGATCACTTCCCGGCGTCTCCGGCTTCCAGTTGAACTTCTCTTCGGAAGACATACGCACGCCCGGCGATCAGCCGAACGTGCTGGTCGCGATGAACCCCGCCGCGCTCAAAGTTAATCTGTCTGATCTGGAAGAGGGCGGCACGGTCATCGTCAACACGGACGAGTTCAACAAAGAGAACTTGAAGAAGGCGGCCTACGCCGTCAACCCGCTCGAAGACGACACGCTCGCGGGCTATCGTGTGCACAAGCTGCCGATCACGACTTTGAACATGCGCGCGTTGCAAGAGGCAAAGGTGGGCCTCGGGCGCAAGGAGATGGATCGCTGCAAGAACTTCTTCGCGCTCGGCGTGCTCTACTGGCTCTACGACCGGCCGATGGAAGCGACGCTGAAGTGGATCGACGCGAAGTTCGCGAAGCTGCCCGAAGTGGCCAAGGCCAACGAGATCGCTTTGAAGACCGGCTACAACTTCGCGGATACGACCGAAGTCTTCACCACGCACTACACGGTGCGCAAGGCGCACATCGCGCCGGGCAAGTA
>JAVXVR010000609.1:0-3148 GCA_032230165.1 Acidobacteriota bacterium
AATCTCATTGGCATTGAGGACTTCGCGAAGGTCGAGCTAAGAGTCGGCGAAGTTCTGACCGCCGAGCGCGTGCCGAAGTCCGACAAGCTGCTTCGCTTCACCGTCGATCTGGGCGAGAGCGCGCCGCGACAGATTCTCGCAGGCATTGCCGAACACTACGAGCCGGAAAAACTTGTCGGTCGCAAGATCGTCGTCGTCGCCAATCTCAAGCCGCGCAAACTTCGCGGCTTCGAGTCGCAGGGCATGGTGCTCGCCGCCTCCATCGGCGAAGAAGGTCGCCCCGTGCTCGCCACCTTCGCCGAAGACGTGCCGAACGGGACGAAGCTGAAATGAAATGACAAGTGATAAGTGACGAGTGACAAGCAAGCAATGAGAATTGGATTTGCTTGTCGCTTGTCACTGTTTACCTGTGACGGCTTCTTATGTTTGTTGATTCGCACGCACACATCGACGGCGAGGCGTTTGAAGCGGATCGCGATGAGGTGGTCGCGCGTGCGCGCGGGGCTGGCGTCGCGACGATCCTCAACGTCGGAACGGGCGATCCGCATGGTGGTGAGCTTGAGCGCGCCGTCGAAGTAGCGGAGAAGTACGAAGGCGTCTCGGCGGCGGTCGGCGTCCATCCGCACGATGCGAAACTTTTCGACGACGCGGCGGCGGAGCGCATACTGAAGATCGTCCGTGGCAGCTCGCGCGTCGTCGCCTGGGGCGAGATCGGTCTCGATTATCACTACGACTATTCGCCGCGCGACGTACAGCTAGAAGTCTTCCGGCGACAGCTTCGCATGGCGCGCGCGGAGAATCTTCCCGTCATCATTCATTCGCGCGAAGCGGACGATGAGACAATCGAGATTCTCGAAAGCGAATGGCGCGGCTCGTCGCGCGCGGGCGTGATGCACTGTTTCGGCGGAAGCCTCTGGATGGCGGAGCGCGCGCTCGCGCTCGGCTTCTTCATCTCGTTCGCCGGGAACGTGACGTTCAAGAACGCCGAGCCGCTGCGCGAAGTCGCGCGCCGCGTTCCTTCAGACAGGCTACTCATCGAAACCGATTGCCCCTTCCTCGCGCCTGTCCCCTTGCGCGGGCGGCGCAACGAGCCCGCCTTCGTCGTCGAGACCGCGCGCCGTCTCGCGGAGCTTCGCGGAACGACGGTCGAAGAGATTGCTCGCGTCACTGCTTCAAATTTCTCGACGCTGTTCAGCATGAACTTGTCGCCAAGCGACTGATCGGAACGCCCCCATCACTCTGCAAAACAAAGTGAAGCAAACACTTTGCCAACCTTAGAGTTAATGTTATAAAGAACGGGATCGCACGGCAAAACAGCGTCTGCAAGTGTGTCGCGTGCCGCGCCTCAATCGTCCCGTATGAGCATATCCGGTCATCTCGCCGCCGTCGAAGAGCCACAGGTCACCGCGGCGCGCATCTTCAGTCTCATCGCTTCCGAGCTGGCATTAGTCGAAGAGGAGTTCGAGCGGCAGGCGCGCTCGAACATACAGGTCATCTCCTACCTCGGCGAGTACCTGCGCGCATCGGGCGGCAAGCGCGTGCGTCCCGCGCTCACGCTGCTCTCAACTTACGCGACGGGCGGCGACGCGGCGCGCGAGAACGTCGTCCGCATGGCGACCGTCATGGAGTTTCTGCACACGGCGACGCTCGTCCACGACGACATCATTGACAACGCCGAGACGCGCCGCAATCGTCCTTCGATCAACAGTCGTTTCGGCAACCAGACCGCCGTGCTCATGGGCGACTGGCTCTACATGTCTGCGTTCGAGACGAGCCTCAAGGAACGTTCCTTGCCCGTGCTCGATATTCTGACCGCCGTCACGCGCCGGATGACCGAGGGCGAGCTGCTGCAACTAACGACGCTCGGTCGCTGCGACGTGACGGAAGAGCTTTACTTCGACATTCTTTTTCGCAAGACGGCTTATCTCTTTAGCGCGTGCTGCGAAATCGGCTCGCTCCTCGGCGGCGCGGACGTCGAGCAGCAGCGCGCACTCGCCGACTACGGTCTTAATCTCGGTGCCGCTTTCCAACTCGTAGATGATCTGCTCGACTTCACCGCCACCGACGATGCGCTCGGCAAAGCTGCCGGAGTTGATCTGATCGAAGGCAAGCTCACGCTGCCACTCATCCATCTGCTCGAAAAGGATTCGAGCCAGCATGGGGTCATCCAATCCGTGATGCGCGAAGGAGCGTACAACGCCACCACGCGCGCGCAACTCGTCGCTGCGGCAGAGCAGGCGGGCGCGCTCGAGGAGGCGCGCACGCGCGCCACGGAGTTTGCTGAGTCGGCGCGCGCCGCGCTCGAAGTTCTGCCGCCATCACAGTACAGGGACGCGCTCGCCGCGCTTCCAACTTTCATCCTTGACCGCGACAGATAAACAGAACTGTCAGTTGTCAGTCGCCAGTCGTCCGTTGTAAACAGATAATCGAGGATCATGCTACGAACGAATAAAGCAACTGACAACTGACGACTGACAACTGACCGCTTTTACTAATATGGCTGACGACAACCTGCTCGCCACGCTCGAACAGAGCCTGAGACAGACGCGTATGACGCGTAACCGCCTCGCCGCGCGCCTGAGCGATATGGAACTCGAAGCCGATAAGCTCCGCACGGAGATCGGCGAGATGGACGCCATCGCCAGCCAGACGCAGGCGGCAATGTACCGTATCCTCTCGTCGGTGCTCACGCGCGCCAACCCCGCGCCGCCTTCCGATACAGAGATCGAGTTCGCGCTGCGACGCGACGAAGCGATGAACGTGCCGCCGCCGCAATACAACACCCCGTCGCGCGCTCCTGCCTACCCGACCTCGCCGCGCCCAGCCATCCCGGAGATTCGACCCGACGTTGAAGTCAAAAGCGAACGCTTCAACGACCGCACCATCCCGCAGGCGACCGCGCTCATCCTGCGTGAATCCGGCGCACCGCTGCACGTTAACGAAATCTACAACCGCCTGCTCGAAGGCGGATTCCAGTTCACGGGTCATCATCCGACGATCAGCATCGCCGTCTCGCTCAACCGCAATCGCCGTTTCCGCAAAGTCGCGCCCGGCACGTTCGATCTCACGATCCGCGACGCCGCCCAAGCATCTTGAAGACAGGAGTTGGGGGTTGGGGGTTATGGGTTTGGGAAATACGGGCAGTTTT
>JAVXVR010000113.1:0-14053 GCA_032230165.1 Acidobacteriota bacterium
ATGTACGTCCGTCTCGCCTTCGCCATCGCCGTCAACACAGACCCGGAGGTGCTCGTCGTGGATGAAGCGCTCTCGGTCGGCGACACGATCTTCCAGCACCGCTGCGTGCGCCGCATCCGCGAGATGCAGGCGGCGGGGACGACCATCCTCTTCGTCTCGCACGAGCCGACGCTCGTGCGCGCGCTCTGCTCGCGAGCCATCTTTTTGAACGCGGGTCGGATGCTCGCCGACGGCGCGCCCACGGACGTCCTCAACCGCTATCAGCGTCTCGTCATGGCGCGCGAGGAGGCTTACGACGAGATGGGCGCGGCGAAAGATACCGACGCGACCGATGAGGGTGAGGCTGATCGTGCGTCAAAGACTTCGACCGCGCGGGTCGAGCGCGCTGCGCTCAGCTACACTTACCGCCACGGCAACCGGCACGCCGAGATCGTCGCGGCTGAGTTGCTCGACGGGCGCGGCGAGGCGGTCGAGCTAGTGGATTCGGGCGATGCGGTGCGCGTGCGCATGAAGATTCTGCTTCACCGCGACGTGGAGCAAATCGTTTGCGGCTTCATGATCCGCAACCGGCACGGCATCAATGTCTATGGCACGAACACGGAGCAGCGCGGGCTTACGCTCGGCGCGGCGCGCGCGGGCGAAGTCATTGAAGCGGAGTTTGCCTTCAACTGCTGGCTCGGTCAGGATCACTACTTCGTCTCGGTCGCCGCGCACACGCCCGATGGCGTCGCCTTCGATTGGATGGACGGTGTCATCTTCCTACGCGTTGCGTGCCCCGTGGAGATGGAGGGCGTGGCGAACTTGAACGCGCAGGTCAAGGCGCGTCGCGTCGGCGCGGATGCGGAGATGAGCGAGCCCGACGCCGAGCGCGCCCAAATGGTCTAAGGTCGAATCTGATGAGCCGTTCAACCGAGATGACGGACGACGTGAAGGACGCGGCGCAGTCGCCGGTCGAGGCGGACGCGCACGCAGCCCCGCCGCCGCCGGAGGGACACTCCGTGCGCGATGCGTTTCCGCCGCTGCGTCTGCAAGGCGGGCTTGAGCCGCGCGCGGACGGTCGCTATTACGTCGCAGAGCTGCTCGCCTATCACGACCGCGCCTTCGTCGAGAGCGCATACGCGGCGGCGCTCGGTCGCGCGCCCGACGCTGAGGAGTTGGCGGCGACGCTCGCGGACTTGCGCGCGGCGCGACGCGGCAAGCGCGAGATCATCGAAGACCTCGTCCGCTCCGACGAAGGCGCGCGCATCGGCGCAGGCGTGCGCGTGCGCGGGGTCGCAACGCCCGGCTGGAAGCAGCGCGCGCGGCGGCTGCCCCTCGTCGGTTACCTGTGGCAACTGCTCGGCGCAATCGCGCGGCTGCCCACGGCGCTCAGACACCAGCAGGAGTTCGAGACTTATGCGCTCGCGCAGCAGCAGCACATCGCCGATCACTTCAACGCGCAGCAGCGCGCTCAGGTCGCGAGCGACGACGACCTGCGGCTCGCCCTTGACGACCTGCAACTCGCTCTCACTGACGCCAACGAAGCCATCTCCATGCTCTCCGACGCGCTCGCTTCGCTTGCCGCGCAGCAGGCTGAGGCGCGCGTCGAGTTCGATCAGCGACAGGACGAGCAAACGCATCGCATCGACGAGCAGGCGCGGCAACTCGACGCACGGCTCGCCGCACGGCTCGACCGGCAGGAGGAATATTTGATTCACGAGCAGCGCGCCATCGTCGAGGCACAGAAGGCTGCGCTCGTGGAGAGCGAAGCGCGACTCGGCGAGTCTCTGGAGGCGCAGGCGCGTGCGCTCGAAGAGTTGGCGCGGCAGTTGCGTGAGGTGCGCGCGGCGGTCGAAGCCACGCGCGGCGCAAGCATCGCGGAGAAATTGTGAGACGCGTCGCCGTCGTCACGCCCTGGTTCGGCGCGCGGCTCCACGGCGGCGCGGAGCGGCAGGCTTTCGAGATCGCCGCGCGCCTCTCTTCACGCTCCCACGCGGTCGAAGTCCTGACGACCTGCTGCCGCTCTTTCTCCGACGAGTGGTCTGAAGAGCACTATGCGCCCGGCGTCGAGATCGAAGATGGTCTCACCGTCCGCCGCTTCCCCGTGGACGCGCGCGACGCCGAGACGTTCGACGCCGTCAACGCGCGCCTGCTCCGCGTCACGCGCGAAGAGTTGAAGGCGGGCGTGAGCCCCGTCGCCGTCGCAGACGCGCGCGCCTTCGTCGAGCACAACATCAACTCCGCGCCGCTCCTCGAACACTTGCAAGAGGTGCGCGACCGCTTCGACGCCTTCATCTTCCTGCCCTACCTTTACGGCACGACGCTTCGCGGTCTCCCGCTCGTCGCCCCGCGCGCGCTCCTACAGCCCTGCCTGCACGACGAGGCTTACGCGCGCCTGCCCATTGTCGCCGAACTGTTCCGCCGCGCGCGCCGCATCCTCTTCAACTCCGAGGGCGAGTGCGAGCTAGCGCACACGCTCTACGGTCCCGGCATACACACGCGCAGCCGCGTCGTCGGCGAAGGCGTCGAGACGGAGTTGTTCGACGCACAGTTGCGCGTCGAACAACAGATCACGGACGCGCTCCCGCGCGGATTGCGCGGCGCGCGCTTCGTCCTCTACCTCGGACGACGCGACGCGACGAAGAACATCGATCTACTTCTCGACGCCTACCGCCGCTTCAGGGCTGACTTCCCTGCCACAGATTTAAGACTCGTCGTCGCGGGCACAGGTGCGGACTCGTTCGACGCGCCGTCGGAAGGCGTCTTCGATCTCGGCGTCGTCCGTGAAGAGACGAAAAACGCTCTGCTCCGCGCGGCGCGCGCGCTCTTTCAGCCGAGTCAGAACGAGAGTTATTCGCGAGCGTTGATGGAGGCGTGGCTCGCCGCGCGCCCTGTCGCCGCACACCGCCAGTGTCTCGCAACATCTCGCGCAGTTACGCAGTCAGGTGGCGGCTGGCTCGCCGCGACCGCGGACGAATGGGCGCGCGCTTTCGCCACGGTCGCCGACGCGAGCGACGAAGAGTTGGCGAAGCTCGGCGCGCGCGGTCGCGCCTATGCGCGCGAGCACGCTGACTGGGACAGGGTGATTGACCGTTACGAAATAGTTTTCGACGAGCTTGATGAAAACGTCGCGAGCGTCGAACCAGCGACGCGTTCGCGTCAAACGTCTCTGCGCGCCGTCCACCAACTGCTGCCCGATGTCGTCTGCGGTGATGCCATCTCGAACCACGCGCTGTCGCTCCGCGACGGGCTGCGCGCCGCAGGGCTCATTTCCGAGGTCTTCGCGAAGCGTCGCGAGGCGGCGATGGCTGAAGAGGCGCGTTTGTTTACGGGATCAGAGATTGAGGCGGACGCAGGGCTCATCTACCACCACTCCATCGGCTCGGAGGTGACAGCGGCGGCGACGGCGCACGCGGGCGCGAAGTGTCTCGTCTATCACAACATCACGCCCTCGGAGTTCTACGCGCCGTATCGCCCCGGCTTCGCGTGGCTGCTCGAAACAGGTCGTGCGTCCCTGCGCCGACTCGCGCGCCACTTCCCTTGCGCGGTCGGCGACTCTGCCTTCAACGCGGCGGAGCTTGCCGCACAGGGCTTCCACGCGCCCGGCGTGCTCCCCGTCATCGTTGATCCCGACCGCTGGAACACGGAGCCGGACGAAGCGCTGATGAGAGACTTACAAGACGGGCGGACGAACGTCCTTTTTGTCGGGCGCATCGCGCCGAACAAAAGGCAGGACGCGCTCGTCCACGTCTTCGCCGAGTACGTGCGGCTCGACGCCGACGCGCGACTCGTCATCGCGGGCGAGGGTCGCGAGTCCGATCCGTACTTCCAAAACTTGCGACGCTCGGTCGGTCGCCTCGGTCTCGCCGCGCGCGTCGTCGTCACCGGGCGCATCACGGACGCCGCGCTGCTGGCTTACTACCGCACGGCGCACCTATACTTGTCGCCGAGCGAGCACGAAGGCTTTGGCGTGCCCTTAGTCGAGACGATGTGGTTCGACGTACCCGTCCTTGCGCGCGGCGGCACGGCGGTTAACTCAACGCTCGGCGATGCCGGACTCGTCTTCGATAGTGACATGGACGCGCCGCGCGTCGCGCGCCTCGCTTACGACCTTGCGCGCGGCGACGCGAGTTTGCGCCGCCGCATAATCGAAGCGCAGCGACTCCGGCGCGAGGCTTTCACGCCCGCCGCCGTCCGTCCCTTACTCGACGATCTCGTGCGGCATATGGAGACGCAGCGCGCCCCCCGCGCCGGAGTCGCCTGAAAGAATGCGTGCGACGCGGACACGGCAGCGACACACGACGACAACACTTGAGCACGATCACGAACAACCAGACGGAGACGCTGGCGACCGACACAAAGACGCTCGCGCGCGGCGGCGTCGCGCAGCGCACCACGTCGGCGGCGGGCGACGGCTCGGCGCGTCCGCCCGTGCTCTCCATCGTCGTCCCCTGCTTCGACGAGGAGGAGGTCGTGCGCTTGACGGCGGCGCGTCTCGCCGCGCTCGTCGCACGCCTCGCGAGTGTCGGGAAGATCGACGCGGCGAGTTTCGTCTATTTCGTGGATGATGGCAGCCGCGACGCGACGTGGGCAGTGGTCGCGGAGTTGCACCGCGCCGACCCCACAATCAAGGGCTTGAAGCTCGCGCGCAACGTCGGGATGCAGAACGCGCTGCTCGCCGGTCTCCTGAGTGTTAAGGATCACGCCGACTGCGCCGTGACGATTGACGCGGACTTGCAACAGGACGAGCAGGCGATAGAGATTTTTTTAGAGCGCTACGCGCGCGGCGCGCACATCGTCTGCGGGGTGCGTCGCAGCCGCTCGACCGACTCATGGCTGAAGCGCGTGACGGCGACCTTCTTCTACAACCTGATGAATTTGATGGGCGCGAAGATCACCAAGCACCACGCTGAATACCGCCTGCTCTCAAGCAAGGCGCTCGCCGCGCTCGCCGAGTATCGCGAGAGCAACCTGTTTCTGCGCGGCATCGTCGCAGATTTGGGGCTGCGCACAGAGAACGTCGCGTTCGACGTGCACCCGCGTGCGGCAGGTCAGACCAAGCACAGCCCGCGCAAGATGATCGGGCTCGCTTTGGACGGCATCACGTCGTTTAGCGTCGTGCCGTTGCGCCTTGTGACGGCGGCGGGCGCGCTCATCTTTCTCTTCAGTTGCGCGATGATGCTCTTCTACTTCTACCAGAAGCTCAAAGGCTACACGCTGCCCGGTTGGGCGGGCACGACCATCCCGATCTACTTCCTCGGCGGCGTGCAGATCATGTTTCTCGGTCTCGTCGGCGAATACATCGGCAAGATTTACAAGGAGGTCAAAGCGCGCCCGCGCTACATCAAGGACGAGGAGCTGTTCTGATCTTCGTTAACTGATCGTCATCAGCCGCGAGGGCTCGACTGATCAGACGGGAGCGCGGGCGGCTTCGCTGACCGCCCCTAAAATTTTCCACGCATGAAGATCGGCATACTGGGGGCGGGCATTGCCGGACTCGCGAGCGCCTACTTCCTCAGAGACTCTTTCCCAGACCTCCAAGTCCACGAAGCGAGCCTGCAAGTCGGCGGGCTTGCGCGCAGCTTTCGCTGGCACGGCTTCGACTGCGACATCGCGCCCCACCGCCTCTACACGCAAGATCAAGAACTACTCGCCGAACTCCTCGCGCTCGTGCCGATGGCGCGCGTGCGTCGGCGTAGCCAGATCTATCTTCAGGGCAAGTGGATTCGCGATCCCGTCAACGCCGCCGAGATGGTCTTCAAGTTCTTCCCCGCGAGAAGCGCGCGCATCGTCTGGAGCTACCTGCTCCGTCGCGAGCACGGCGACGCGAGCTTCGAGTCGCTCGTCCTCACACGCTTCGGCGAGGGCTTAAACGAAATGTTCTTCAAGCCCTACTCGGAAAAACTGTTCGGCATACCTTCCAACGAAATCTCCGCCGAGTGGGGGCGGCGCAAGATTCGCGTCGCGGGCTTGCGCGACATGGTGCGCCGGCAGTCGAAGCTCTACTTCAAAGACTTCCACTACCCACGCCGCGGCGGCTACGGCGCGATCAGCCAGCGACTCTACGAGGAAGTGAAAGACTGTGTGCGACTCGACTCACGACTCGTCGGCGTCGCGCGGGAAGGCGACAAGTACGTCTGCCGCTTCGTTGACGCGACGGGCGCGAGCCGCACCGAAGAGTTTGACGCGCTCATCACGTCGCTTCCGCTCGACACGTTCGCGCGCCTTTTCGGTCTCGATCTCAATTTGCGCTTCCGCCCTGCGCGCATCACCTACCTGCTCGTCAACCGCGACCGCGTGACAAACAATCACTGGTTCTATTTCGCCGACCGAGACTTCATCCTCAACCGCGTCGCCGAGTTCAAGAACTTCGTCAACGACGGACTCCCAGCCGGGCGCACCGTGCTCTGCTGCGAGGTGACAGAGATCGAAAACTTCTCCGTCGAGCGCGTCGTCGCGGAGCTGACCCGGACGGGCATCCTCAAACCCGACGAAGTGCTCGACACGAAAGTCGTCGAACTCTCGCACGCCTATCCCGTCTACGATCTCGGCTACGAGAGCGAGATGCGCCGCGCGCGCGACTTCTTCGGCGCGCACCCACGCATCCACCACGTCGGTCGCCACGCGCAGTTCGCCCACAAAGACATCGACGAGATTTTCGACGAAGCCAAGCGCGTCGCACGGCGGATCACTGAGGAAAATATTTAGAGCACACGCGACGTGCGCGTGCGGCGGGCGTAAACGCCGAGCGCGACGAGCAGCGCGAGCGTGAGCGCAGAGACGGACGCACCCGCACGCGCGGCGGGCGCGCGGTAACGCATCTCGACGCGGTGTCGCCCGGCGGGCACGGCGACGCCGCGCAGTAGATAATCCGTCAAGTGTATGCGCGCGGCACGACCGTCAACGCTCGCCTCCCAACCCGGATAAAAAATCTCGCTCACGACGAGCAAGGCATCTCTGTCCGCCTCCGTCTCGACCGTCAGACGGTTCGGCTCGTAAGCGACGATGCGCGCCGAAGTGTGCGCCGACAATTCTCCGCCCGCGAGTTGCGGCAAATCCTTCGGCGCGTCTTCGACAAGCGCGGTGCGGCGCGGATCAAACGGCGCGTCTTCACTGTGCTCGCCGCGTATGCGACGCAGAGCCTCTTCGCCGTCAACCGAGACGGCTTCGCCGACGAGCCACGCGCGCGGCTGTGCGCGCAGGTTGTCGAAGACCCACACGCCATCGCGATCGTAAGTGAGACGCCAGCGCGCGGCGTTGAGACCAGCCGCCGTTGCTTGAGACGCGCTGCTCTCGTTCGTCGTCGCGCCGCCGTCGCCTGCCGCCGGTGTGTAAGCCGTCGCGAGGTTCGCGTAGGTGACGACGTGCGTCGTGTTCAGCAGATCGAGGACGTGCGAGCCGGGGGCGAAGATGGACAGATCGGGCGCGCTGCCAGCGCCGTTGCGCGGATTGACGGCGTCGGGTCCGACATTTCCGAGCGCGCGGCTGAAGCGATCCAGTATGAGTTGCTCGTAGCCCGCGACGTTCTGCAAGCCGCGCACCGCCGTCACGTTCGGCAGATCAAGCGGCGGTCTCTGCGGGTAGCCGACGACGAAGAGATTGACGCGTGTGTAAACGCGGTTCTGCTCCGGCGTAAACGACTGTAGCAGACGTGTCGCTGTCGGCGCTTCGTCAAACTGCGCCGCCGACTTCGCGAACGGAAACCAGATGTACGAGCACAACAGGTACGGCTCGAAGAAGCACGCGAGCGCAATCGCGCACGCGAGCAGCACGCCGCGCGCGCGACTTGTGCCGCCGCCATCGCCGTCGAGTTTCGCGCGACACGCGGCGGCGAGCCCGGCGAGGAGCGCGAGCGCGGCGAGCAGCGTAAACGCGAGTTTCCAGGCGAGGTAGAGCGATTCCGGCTGCGCGGGGATGAGCCCCATGTCGAGCCCCGTGAGGGGCGGCGACGCGCGGCGCATCGCGTCGTGCCACCATAGAAGACCGACGAGCGCGCACGCCACGACGAGCACCCAGCCGACGGCGAGACGATTAGCGCGTGAATGAAGAAGGCGCGACCAGAGCGAAGTCGCCGGAACGTCTCGCGCATCATCCGCGCCGACCTGTCGCGCCGAAGCGAGCGCGTCGAAGCCGCGCGCGGCAAGCAGGGCGACAGCGAACGACCACTCGAAGGCGTGGCGCGAGGGGTAGCGGAAGCGGTTGAGTGCGGGCAGGTGATAGACGATCCAGTTGAGCGGCGTCGCCGTCCCTAACATGAGCAGGAACGAGAGGACAGCCACGACGATCCAGAACACTGTGCGCGCGTCGCGACTCCGCCATGCGACGCACGCGCCGACGATGGCGAGCGCGAGCGCGACGGGCGCGACGTAGGTTGTGACTTCGATCAGGTGATAGGGCGGCGCGACGAGCGAGCGCAGGGCTTCAAACGGCGTGAACGCGCCGTCGCTGAAAACCTCGTAAGCGAGCGCGGCGCGCACGCTCCGACGCGCGGCGCGCAGCGTCTCAAGAATTTGATAAGCCGCCACGCCCGCCCCGCAGAGGATCGCGCCGAGGGCAACGGCGAGCGGTCGCCAACGCCGCCAAGCCTTGAGCGCGTGCCAGCCCTCATGGCGCGTGTCGCGGATTGCGCCGATTGGTTCGACTAAAGCGTATGCGGCGGCGAGCAGTCCGACGTAAGTAAAGCTCTGCCCGTGACCATTGAGCACGGACATCGCGTAAGCCGTGGTCGCGCCCAGCAGGCACGGCACGAAGCGTCGCGTGCGCGCGCGCTCGACGGCGATGAGAAAGACCGGAAGCCACATCACCCCGTTCGTCAAAAGCCCCGGCGCGCCGAGTCTGCCCGTCATCATGCCGCCGTAGGTGAAGGCGAGTCCGGCGAGGAGCGCGCCGAGTCGGCTGCGTCCCGTCTCGCGCGCGTAGGCGTAGGTGAACGCGGGCGCGAGAAGGAAGGGCAAGAGCACGTAGAGTTCTTCCGCGAGGCGCGCGGGGAGCAGCAGGTAGCCCCAGGTCGGCGGGTAGCCGAAACCCAGTTGCGACATCGAGGCGAGCGGGTAGCCCGCGAGCACGTGCGGCGTCCAGAGCGGCAACTCGCCGCCCCGGATCATGCTCCACGCGACGGCGCGCAGAGGATAGGAGTAGTAGTAGGCGTCGCCCGCGACGAGAAATTTTCCCGCGAAGAGCGTGCGCCCGAAGAAGGCGAGGCAGAAAAGAGGCAAGACCGCGAGAGCCGCCGCGTCAGCGCGCCTCGCCATCAAACGCTCTCTCAAATCGGATCGTCGCAACGCCCCTCCGCTTCATCCACCCGCACGCGATTGTTTCGCCGTCCGCCTCGGTCTCTTGTATCCTGTCTGCTCACTGCGCGCGTCGTGAGTTGAGCCAGTCAATCTTGAAAAGACGCGGCGCGCGGTCGTCCGCATTCGCGCGCATAGCTCTGACCGAGAAGTCGCACACAGTTCTTACTCGAAGACGAGAGACCGTTCAACTTTTCCGACGCGCTTCTGTAGATGAATCTTCTCTCCCACAGACAGGGCGGCGCACGGGCGCGCACGCTGATTGTCGGCGCGCTCGCACTCTTCGTGTGGGGCGCGGCGCTCGTGCGTGCCTCTCAGGTCTTCGCGCCCGACAGCATCTACGTCCAGCCCTTCAACTCCGACAGCGCGCTGCCCGTCTTGATGGCGAACGATCCCACGCTCGACGTTTTTCGCACATACATCTACGGACAGGATCAGATCGGCGCATGGTCGTTTCTCATCTGCCAGCTCATCCACGGCGCGACGGGCTACGTCTGGACTGACCGCAGCGTCTTCCGCTTGCAAGTCTTCGGGCTCTTCCTCAGCGTGCCGCTCGTCGCGGGGCTTTGCCGACGCGCGTCGCTCGCGGCGGGCGCGCTCCTGCTCGCCGTCATCTGCCTGCATCCGACGGTCAGCCACTATGTCTTCGTGCTTAACCAGCGTTACGCCTGGCAGTTGACCGCGCTCTTCTTCGCCTGGTGGAGCTTGCGCCGGCTCTGCGCGCGACGCTTCGAGTTACCGGGACGCGCACGCACGCCGCGCATTCTGTGGCATCTGCTCGCGTTCTTTTCCTCGCTCCTCGCCGTCTGGACTTCGCCACTGAGCGCGCCGATGCTCGCCACCTTCCTCGCGCTCGAAGTCGCGCGCGCGCGCATCATTGCACGCGACGCTGCGTCTGCGGCGCGTTTCAGCGCGGCGCGAATACTCTCGTGCGCGCTTCCGCTCATCATTGCCATCCTCGTCGAGCAACTGCTCAAGGCGAACTATCACCGCCACGCGCTCAAGCACTTCGGCACGGACTTTCGCACGCCGACGCAAGTTGACTGGGGTTACCTCGCGACGAACCTGCGCGCGCAACTAGCAAACTTCACACACGCGTCGCTCTGGTGGCTCACGCTCCCCGCGCTCGCCCTTGCGCCGTTCGCAGCCGTCTGGCTGCTGCGCGGCATCATTCGACGCGACGATGACGACAGAGCGCACGCCGCGTCGCGCTTCCCATCCGAAGGCGCGCGGCTCGACCTGTGCGTGTTGCTCGTCGGCAGTCTCGCCGTCGCCTCGATCAACTTCGCGAGTGCGGTCGTCTTCCAGTGGATCAGGCTCAACCTCTACGGCGGGCGCTACCTTGCGCTCACGCACCTGTTCGGGACCTTCGCGGGCGCGCTCGCGCTCCTGCTGCTCCTGATGCTTCCGCCGAAAGTTTACGCCGCGCGCCGCACAGTATTCGCCGCTGTGATGTTAGCCATCGTGCTCATGCTCGCATTGAAGTTCCCGCCCGTGCGGAAGAATCCTGAGTACGAGACTCTGCGGCGCGTGGCGGCGGGGCTGGCTGAGAAAAATCCGCGCGCCGTGCTGCTCGGCGGCTACTGGGACACTTACGTCTTCGCCGCGCTCAGACCCGCGGACGCGTTCACGCCCGTCCCCGCCGAAGATCAACTCTTGCGCACGCCGTGGACGCCGCGCGTCATGCGCGAGGCAGACGAGGTCGTCGTCGTGCATCACGTTTTCCCCGACACAGGCGAGTTCGAGACGCCGCCGCCCTACAACACCTTCGGCGACGGGCGCGAGCCGCCGCCCGTCATCCGACAGTACGGCGCAACCTTGCGACTCGAAACGCCGCGCTGGTACGAACACGACGGCTACGTCTTCTCCCTCTATCGCAACGTGACGGATCGAACTGCACGTTGATTAACGCGCGGGACTCGACGAACCGCACACAGAGAGAGTCGCCACGATTGACGATTGACGATTTCGGCATGGACGAACCGCACGCACACACGACTGAGACGGACACCGACGGCGCGTCGCCCGCGTCGCACGGGCAAGAGTCTTCTCGTCCGCCCTCGTCGTCGGCGTCCTTGCTCCATGCGCTCGTCGTGCCGTTGGCTTATGCGCTGTTCTTCGCGGCGTTCTTCTCGCCAGTCATCTTCGGCGGTCGGCTGCTTGCCCCCGGCGACGACACGCACTACTACGCCCCGAACTTCTTTGCCCCGCGCGTCTGGTGGGAGACTCTCGTCTGGATGGGGACGCCCGCCTTCGCCGATCCGCAGGCGATGATGTGGTACGCGCCGCGCCTCATCTGCCGACTGCTGCCCCACGGTTGGAACATCTTCATGCTCTCGGCTTACGTGCTCGCCGCGAGCTTCACGCACGGCTACGTCTTTCGCCTGACGCGCTCGCGCCTCGCCGCGACGGTTGGCGGCACGACGTTCGCCCTGTGCGGCTTCATGATGGTGCACGCCGTACACGCCACGATCATTCACGCCGCCGCGTGGACGCCGCTCTTCATCTGGTCGCTCGAAGAGTTGCGGCGCGGCGGTGGACGACACGCGCGCTTCTGGTTCGTCGTCGGCGCGCTCTCGATCGCGCTCTCAGCCCTCGCCGGTCACCCGCAAATCTTCGCCTACACGATCTGCCTCAGCGCGGCAGCCGCCGTCTTCAACGCGCCGCGCGCGCGCGTCGGTCGCGCGCGCTATCTGCTGCTCGTCGCCGCGCTTGTCGCCTTCGGCGCAGGACTCGCCGCGCTCCAGCTCGTGCCGACCGCAGAGCTTGCGCGTTTAAGCACGCGCGCCGCGCTCGACTTCGAGACGTTCACGACTTACCAGCTTCCGCTTCGTCAACTACCGACCTTCATCTTCCCGCTCCTCTACGGCGGCGCGCCGAAAACTTTTTACGCCGTGCCCTACTTCGGCGCGTGGGGCTCGGAGGGTGGCGGCTGGAACGCGAGCGAGGTGACGGCTTACGTCGGCGTGCTGCCGCTCATGCTCGCGGCGTGCGCCATCGTCGCGCGCCGCGGACGCGCTCTCGTCTGGTTCTGGTGCGGCGTCGCCATCGTCGCGCTGCTCCTCGCGCTGGGAAGCGCGACGCCGCTCGGAGTTATCACGTACCACCTCCCCTTCATCAACAAGTTCCGCGTGCCCGCGCGACACCTGCTCGAACTCTCTTTCGCCGTCAGCGTGCTCGCCGGACTAGGCGCGAGCTCTATCGCTCAGGGCGGCGTGACGGCGCGACAGATCAAGCGAGTGATGGTCGTCTTCGTCACGCTCGCACTCGCGGCGCTCGCGGCACTCGCGCTTCGTCGCGCAGACTTCGATGCACAGGCGCGCGCCGTCGTCGGTCATAGCGTGAGCCTCGCGCCGTGGAAGAACCCTGCCGTCGGCGTGCCGCTCGTCGTGTTGCTCGCGTCGTGCGGCGCGCTCATCTTCTGGTCGCGACGCCCCCACGTGCGCGCTCGCGCCGCCGTTCTCACGCTCGTCCTCGTCTGCGATCTTGCGAGCCTCGGCTGGTTCTCCGAATGGCGCAAAGAGTCGCCAACCGCCGCGACGCTCACCACGCCGCCGACAGTCGCCGTGCGTCTGCGCGACGCGCTCGCCAAAACGCGCCAGCGCGTGCTCGCCGTGCGCGGCAGCGAGGGCGCGCTCGATGAGATTCCGCCCGAACTCTCAAGGCTGTGGAAAGTTCCGAGCGCGGGCGGCTACGGTCCGCTCATGCTCGCGCGCACGAGCCGTCTGCTCTCGATGCTCCCGCACGGCGCGGTCGGAGACTTCTGGACAGACCCCGCCGACCGCAGCCTCGACGTGGCGGCGGTGCGCTACGTCACGCTGCCGCGCGAAGATTTGCGAGACAGTAGCGCGCAATCGAGCGCGACCGCGAGCAGCAACGTTGCGCAATGGGGCGACGATCTCAACCTCAACTTAGGCAAGGGCTGCGGCGCGCCGCGAGAGAACCAACGCCTCACGCTGCCCTTTGCAGCGCGCGCCACGCACCTCGTCTTCGTCAGCCAGCTCGCCTGCGCCGATCAGATCGCGGACGGCGCAAATGTTATCGCCGTCACGCTCAAAGACAGCGCGGGGCACGCGACCGAGTTGCAACTGAAGGCGGGTCGCGACACGAGCGAGTGGGCTTACGACTGCGCGGACGTGCGCGCGCGCGTGCGCCACACTCGCGCCTCTATCTTTAGCACCTTCCCCACGACGCGCCAGCCCGCGCCGTGCGCCGGTCATGAGTACGCGACCGAGATTGCGACGGATGCGCCGCTTGAGATTGCGAGCATAGAGCTGCGCTGGACGGGCGGCGACGCGGGCGCGTTTGCGCTCAAGAAACTGACACTGCTTGATCGCGAACACGGCGAGGCTCACCCTGTCAGTCTCGCAGCAGTCACGCTCGGCGACGAAGCGCGCTGGCGTCAGGTTGAAGCAACGAACAGCGCGCTCGTCTATGAGAACTCTCATGCCCTTCCTCGCGCGTGGCTCGCGAATGAAGTGCTGACTGTCGCGCCCGAAGCCGCGCTCGCGGCGATCAAGACGGGGCATCTGTCCGACGGTCGCCCGTTCGACCCGGCGCGCACCGCGCTCGTCGAAGAGTCCCAAACGCTGCTGCCCCAAATCAGCGACGTGCGGGCGCGCAGCGACGATCTACTTGCTCAGGGCATCGTGTCGCCCGCACGCGTCGTCGCCGCTTCGGACTCGGTTCTTGAAGTTGAGACCGGGGCGAACTCTGCGTCCTTCCTCGTCACGAGCGACGCGAATTATCCGGGCTGGCGCGCGAGCGTGGACGGGCGTGAGGCG
>JAVXVR010000198.1:0-3600 GCA_032230165.1 Acidobacteriota bacterium
GTGACGAGTGACGAGTGACAAGCAAGAGTTAAGAATTTGTCTTGCTTGTCACTCGTCACTCGTCACTCATCACTTGTCACTCGAATACATGTCCGTTCCTTTCGTCGATCTTCAGGCGCAGTACCGCTCGATTAAGGATGAGATCGACGCGGCGATAGCGCGCGTCGTCGAGTCGTCGGCGTTCGTACTGGGGCACGAGGTCGAGGCGTTCGAGGCGGCGTTCGCCGAGTACGTCGGCGCGCGGTTTTGCGTCGGAGTGAACAGCGGGACGGCGGCGATCCAGATCGCCTTGCAGGCGTGCGACATCGGCGCTGGTGACGAAGTGATCGTGCCCGCGAACACTTTCTTCGCGACCGCCGAAGCCGTCTCGACCGCCGGAGCGACCCCGCGTTTCGTCGATGCGGACGCGGTCTCGTACAACCTCGACCCGGCTCAGCTCGAAGCGACGATCACAAAGCGCACGCGTGCCATCATCCCCGTGCACCTCTACGGTCAGCCCGCAGACCTCGACGCCATCTTCGACATCGCCGCGCGTCACAATCTGATCGTGATTGAAGACGCGGCGCAGGCGCACGGCGCGCGCTACAAGGGTCGGCGCGTCGGCGCGCTCGCGCTCGCGGGCTGCTTCAGCTTCTACCCCGGCAAAAATCTGGGCGCGTTCGGCGAGGGCGGCGCGGTCATGACCGACGACGAAGAGATCGCGCGCCGCCTGCGACTGCTTCGCGATCACGGCTCGGAGCGCAAGTATCGACACGAGATCGTCGGCTACAACTTCCGCATGGAGGGCATACAGGGCGCGGTGCTTGCTGCCAAGCTCCCGCACCTCGAAGGCTGGAACGATCTGCGCCGCGCCAACGCCGCCCGCTACAATGAACTGCTCGGCGCGCTCGGCGATGCAGACGGAAATGCTTTGACGTTGCCGCGCGAGATGTCTGATGCGCGCCACATCTATCACCTCTACGTCGTCCAGACCGAGGAGCGCGACGCGCTGCAAAAACATCTCGCGGCGGCGGGCATCCAGACGGGCATACACTATCCCGTCCCCGTCCACCTGCAACCCGCCTACTCGTCGCTCGGCTACCGCCCCGGCGACTTCCCCGAAGCCGAGCGTCAAGCCGCGCGCGTGCTCTCGCTCCCGATGTTCCCGGAGTTGACGGAAGAGCAGATCGTGCGCGTCGCCGAAGCCGTCTCGTCCTTCGTCAGTGGTCAGTCGTCCGTCGCTCGTGTTTAACTATGCGCGCGGCGGGAGCAACCGCGCCGGGCGCGAGCGCGTCCGCAACAACTGACAACGAACAACTGACCACGGACTACTGACACTCCTCAAATGATCACAACCGTCGGCGTCATCGGCTGCGGCTACTGGGGTCCGAACCTCATACGCAACTTCGTGGAGAACGAGGCGTCGCGGCTCGCGTGGGTCTGCGACACGGACGAGCGCCGCCTCGCAGAGATCGCGCGCCGCTACCCTTCGGCGCGCGCCACACCCGACTACCGCGAACTTCTCGCCGACCCCGACCTCGACGCCGTCGTCATCGTCACGCCAGTCGCTACACACTACCCGTTCGCTAAGGAAGCCCTCGCCGCAGGCAAGCACGTGCTCATCGAAAAGCCCTTGACGAAGTGCGCGCGTGAGGCTGAAGAGTTGATCCGGTTGGCGAAAGAGCGTGGGCGGACGCTGATGGTCGATCACACCTTCGTCTACACGGGCGCGGTTCGCAAGATCAAAGAGATCGTCGCGGGCGGCGAGCTGGGCGAGCTGCTCTACTTCGACTCGACACGCATCAACCTCGGACTCTTTCAAGACGACATCAACGTCGTCTGGGACTTAGCCCCGCACGATCTCTCGATCATGGACTACTTGCTCGACCGCACACCTTCGGGCGTGACGGCGACGGGTAGTTGCCACGTCAAGCCCGGCATCGAGAACATCGCCTACGTCATGCTCCACTTCGACGACGAGTTCATCGCACATTTCCACTTCAACTGGCTCTCGCCCGTCAAAATCCGTCGCACGCTTATCGCCGGAAGCCGCAAGATGATCGTCTATGACGACATCGAGCCGATCGAGAAAGTGCGCGTTTACGACAAGGGTGTGACGACGACGAACGGCGCGGGCGGCGGCGACTTCGATGAGAAGGAGGCGGCATACAGCACGCTCGTCAGCTACCGCACGGGCGACGTATGGGTGCCCAAACTCGACGGCACGGAGGCGCTCAGGCACGTCTGCGCCGAGTTCCTCGAAGCGATCAGGGAGCGACGCCGACCGCTCACAGACGGCGCGGCGGGCTTGCGCGTCGTGCGCCTCTTAGAAGCCGCGCAGGAGTCGATCAGCGAGAGCGGTCGGCTCGTCAAACTTTAACGATTGGCGCATCAGACGTTAATTTAAGACCCCCGGCAAACTCGAACGATGAAGATGAAAGTTCCTCTGCTTGATCTGCGCGCGCAACACGAGCCTCTGCGCGAAGCGACGCGCGCAGCGGTCGAGCGCGTGTTCGAGTCGCAGGGCTTCGTGCTCGGCCGCGAAGTAAGCGCGCTCGAAGAAGAGGTCGCCGCGTACACACACGCGCGCCATGCCATCGGCTGTGCCAACGGCTCGGACGCGCTGCTGCTTGCGCTGATGGCTCTCGATGTTAAAGCGGGCGACGAAGTCGTCACCACGCCCTACTCGTTTTTCGCCACCGCCGGATCAATCGCGCGACTCGGCGCGCGCCCCGTCTTCGTCGATATCGAGCCGCGCACCTACAACCTCAACGTCGAACAGATCGAAGCGGCGATCACGGAGCGCACGCGCGCTCTTCTGCCCGTGCACCTCTACGGTCAGTGCGCTGAGATGGGCGCATTGCTGACGGTCGCCGCGCGGCACAACCTCCCGGTCGTCGAAGACGCGGCGCAGGCTATCGGCGCGGAGGATGTCGGCGATCGTCGCGCGGGCGCGATGGGCAAGGTCGGCTGCTTCAGTTTCTACCCGACGAAAAATTTAGGCGGCGCGGGCGACGGCGGGATGCTCACGACGAACGACGACCGTGTAGCCGCGCGTCTGCGATCCCTGCGCGTCCACGGCGAGACGACGAAGTATCATCACAAAGAGATCGGTTTTAATAGCCGGCTCGACACGCTGCAAGCCGCCGTCTTGCGCGTCAAACTCCCGCACCTCGACGGCTGGTCTGACGCGCGCGCCGCGAACGCCGCGCGCTACCGCGTGTTGTTCGCCGACGCCGGACTGCTCGAAGAGGTCGAGCTGCCCGCAGAGCGCGAGGGCGTGCGCCACATCTACAACCAGTACGTCGTGCGCGTGCGCGGTGGCGGCAGGCGCGACGCGCTCATCGAGCATTTGCGGCGCGCGGGCGTCGGGACGGAGGTTTATTATCCAGTGCCGCTGCACCTGCAAGAGTGCTTCCGCTACCTCGGTTACCATGAGGGCGACTTCCCCGAAGCCGAGCGCGCCGCACGCGAGACGCTCGCGCTGCCCGTCTATCCGGAGCTGACCGAAGAGCAGCAGCGTTACGTCGTCGAGTCCGTACGACATTTCTTTCGTTAAAAATGTAAGAGCGTGGTTCAGAGCTGTAGGGGCAGGGCTCGTCCCTGCCCGCCGCGCGTCAG
>JAVXVR010000226.1:0-6157 GCA_032230165.1 Acidobacteriota bacterium
ATGACGCGACCGGGCATCGCGCCGACGTAAGTCCGACGGTGCCCGCGAATCTCCGCCTCGTCGTGCAGACCGCCCAGAGAGAGGCGGACGAACTTGCGATCAAGGGCGCGCGCAATCGAGCGACCCAAGGAAGTCTTGCCGACGCCCGGCGGGCCGACCAGACAGAGTATTGAGCCCTTCGGCTTCTCCTTCAGCTTGCGCACGGCGAGCGCTTCGATGATGCGCTCTTTAACTTTTTCGAGCCCGTAGTGATCCTCGTTGAGAATCTGCTCCGCCTTCGCCAGATCAAGGTTATCAACGGACGCTTTCGACCACGGCAGGTCGGTCATGATCTCCAACCAGTTCCTGAGCGTCGCCGTCTCCGCCGCGTCCGGGTGCATCCGTTCGAGTTTTTTGAGTTGCCGGAGTGCCTCTTCCTCCGCAGGCTTCGGCATCTTCACCGCGTCGATCTTCTCGCGAAACTGCGCTCTCTCTTCGGCGAGTTCGTTGCCCTCGCCCAACTCGCCCTGGATGGCTTTGAGTTGTTGGCGCAGATAAAACTCGCGCTGCGAGCGGTCGATGTCGGCGCGCGCCTGCGTGTTGATCTCCTGCTGGACGGTCAAGACTTCGATCTCTTTGTTCAAGAGATCGTTGACGCGCCGCAGACGCGCCGTCGTGTCGGCGATGTCTAAGACCGACTGCGCGTCCTCGACTTTGAGTTCAAGGTTCGACGCGGCGAGGTCTGCGAGGCGACCGGGATCGTCGAGGTTGGCGACAATCGCCATCACTTCGGGCGAGATGTTCTTGCCGAGGTTCGCCGCCTTCTCCATCGAGCCGCGCACGTTGCGCACCAGCGCCTCGACTTCGAGCGAGCGCTCCGGCGCAGGGCTCTCCTGCAACACCGAGACGCGCGCACGCAGGTGCTCGCCGCCACCCTCGACCGATTCGAGCCGCGCGCGCGTCAAGCCTTGCACGAGGATGCGCGTGCGCCCATCGGGGAGCTTGAGCATACGCATGATGACGGCGACCGTGCCGACCGCGTAGAGGTCTTCCGCCCCCGGTTCTTCCTTGTCCAAGTCCTTCTGCGAGACGAGCAGGATCATCCGGTTCTCGCCAAGCGCCTCGTCCACCGCACGGATCGATTTTTCGCGCGAGACGAAGAGCGGCACGATCATGAACGGATAGATGACGATGTCGCGCAAGGGCAGGACAGGCAGCGTCTCCGGCACCTGCAAAGGCTGCTCGTCACCGACGACGGTCGGCTCCAAAGCTTCTGTGATCTCTTCGATTGATGGCATAAAAAATTCAGTGACAAGTAAGCGGTGACAGGTGACAAGCAAATCCAATTCTTCTTCTTCTTACTTCTTGCTTGTCACTTGCCACTCGTCACTTGTCACTCTCCTTGATCGGTATCTTGAACTGCGCCCCTCTGCGCTCGGCGAGCTTGGGCAACCGCACGATGAGCAGACCGTTTTCGAGTTTCGCTGTCGCGCCGCGCGTCTTAACCGACCAGCGCAACGGCACGGCGCGATCGAACGAGCCGTAGCCGCGCTCGGAACAGAGATGCGAGATCGCGCCGCGCGGTGCGCGCCTCTTTTTCTTCCCCGCGATGCGAAGCTTCGTGCTCGTCAATGTCAACTCGATCTCGTCAGCCGCCACGCCCGGCAGCTCGACTTTAACGACAACCGCATCACCCGTCTCGCACACGTCCACCGGCGGCGACCAACTGCCCGGCGCGCCCGACGGCACGTCGTCCATCACCTCTTGCAGCGCCGCGACGAGTCTGCGCACCCGGTTGCGCAGCCGCTCAATCTCAATTCGCTCAAGCCCGATGACGCGCATAAGAAAAAGCCGTGAATCGTAAACCGTGACAGGTAACGGGAAAGAAACTGCCGCGACTTTTCTTACCTGTCACCTGTCACGGTTTACCTGTCACGCTAAGAGGCTCTCTTGCCCGATGCCGCGCCCTGTCGCGTACGCACCAGGGTCTTGAGTTCAGCCATGAACTCGGTCACGTCCTCGAATTCGAGATAGACCGAGGCGAAGCGGACGTAGGCGACCTTGTCGAGTTCTTTCAGGCGACGCATGATCATGTCGCCGATCTTGGTCGTCGGTCGCTCGCGCTCCGCCGACTCCTGCACGTACTTCTCGACCGAGTTGACGATGGCGTCGAGTTTCGCCGCCGGGATGGGTCGCTTCTCGCACGCGCGCAGGATGCCCGCCATCACCTTGTTGCGGTCGAACGGCTCGCGCTGCTCGTTCTTCTTGACGACCATGTACGGGATTTCGTCTATGCGCTCGTAAGACGTGAATCGCCGCTCGCACTTCAAGCACTCACGCCGCCGACGGATCGACTCGCCCTCGCGCGACTCGCGTGAGTCCACGACCTTGTCTTCGATGTAGCCGCAGAAAGGACACTTCATAAGCACTCCGACTCAGGTTAACTGACGTTTATATCCTGCGAGGTTTCGCCGACACTCTTATCTATAACGAACGCACAACCAACACACAGTCGCGCGGGGGAAGCTTCAATGCACCGCGCCCGCCTGGCTCTTACCCTCCGATACAAACTCGCTCCGTGCCGCCGCGCCGCCCGTCCCGCCGCCCGCTTCCTCAGCCGCGCCGCGCAGCCGAGAGAGATTCACGTCGCTGCGCAGGAAGAAGTAGAGACCCATGAAGAGCGCGGGTCCGAACAGGACGAGGTGCAGCACTATCGAGACGGCGGTCGCTTTGGCGTCCGCGACGCCGAGGAACGATAACCCGCGCGCCGTCGCGACGTGGAACGCGCCCGCCGCGCCGCCCGGCGTCGGCACGAGCGAGCCGACCAGAGCCCACCCCAGCACGAAGATCGTCTCGCCCGCGCCGTAGGGCAGACCAAAGGCGCGCAGCACGCACCAGTTCGCCAGCGCGATCACCGTCCACAACAGAGCCGTCCAGCCCACGGTCGCGGCGAGTTCGCGCGCGTTGACGAGCACGCCGAGCGCGCGTCGAAGTTGCTCGAGCAGGTCTGTCACAAACCTGCCGGGGCGACGCAGCGACGCGGGCGCGCGCTCAAGTCTCACATCGAGCGAGCGGAGCAGCTTGTCGCCGCGCAGTCTGAACAGGACGAGTCCGGCGATTCCGAGGGCGAAAGCGCCGAGCAGCAGAAAGCCCGCCTGCCGCACGCGCTCGTAAGCCGCCGCGTCACCATTCGGCACGCGGAACCAGATCATGTCGATGGCAAAGATCAGTACGACCGCCGCCATGTCGTACACGCGCTCGACGCCGATGGTCACGAACGCCGCCGCCGGGCGCACCCGGCGTTCCACAAGCGGCAGGAACGCGGGTCGCAGCACCTCGCCCGAACGTCCGATGAGAAAGATCGAGCCGAAGCCGACGGTCGTCGCCGCCAGCAGGTTCCGCACCGAAGCTTCCGCGATTGGCGCGAGCAGAGCGCGCCAGCGCAGCGCGCGCACGACGTAGGTCGTGCAGACCACCGCGACGCCGAGCGCGATAAGCAACCAGTTGACGCCCGACAGTTCCGCGCGCACCTGCGCCCAATCAACCCCGCGCGCGAACCACCAGAGCAGGAGCGCCGTCAGCGCGAGCAGGGCTATGAACTTGAGGTAGCGACGCAAGCCTTCACAGGTCTCCGCGGGCAGGCGCTTGCCCGCCTCTTACTGAGGCGGCGCGTGCAATATAATTGATGCTCGAAACGACTTGGCACAATATATTGTATGGCTCGCCAAGGCTACAACATTCGCGACAGGGGCGCAACGATGGGGAGATCGCGGATTTGGGATCGCGGAAAGAAGAGATTGATTCACTAATTCATTGGCTCACTGATCCGTTGGGTTCAATGAGTCAATGGTTAAATGAGTCAGTGAGTGAATTCCCTAAATTCCACCATCGCCCGGCTTCCCCCAAGCGCCTTGATTATCTATAATTTCGCGGGGAACTTTCCCGCTTGCGTCGTCGTAAGCTTGTTCGACCGAGTCTCGCGCCTGAAGTGTTGACGGGAGACGGAAAGGGACCAGACGGGTGGTAGTAGCCGCAAGAGCTTTGACTGCCGTGAGCGAAGGTGCTGAGCTGGTCAGGAGATGTCGCGCCGGCGACGGGGCGGCGTGGGAGGAGATCGTCTCGATGTTCTCTCGCCGCATCTATAATCTCGCCTACCGCTTCACCTCGCGCGCCGACGCCGCAGAGGATTTGACGCAGGAAGTCTTCGTCCGCGTCTATCGCTCGCTCCAACAATACGACGCCAAGCAGGGCGACTTGCAGAACTGGCTGATGCGCCTTGCGCGCAACCTCGTCATCGACGACTACCGCCGACGCCAGCGCGCCCCGCAGGACACGCAGGCGGAAGACCTCGAAGGTCATACTTATCATCTGCGCTCGGCGGGCACTTCGCCCCAGCGCGAGTTGGAACAGCGCGAGTTGGGCGCGCAGGTGCAGGCTGGTATCGATAAGCTCCCGCCCGACCTGCGCACGTGCGTCATCCTGCGCGACATCGAAGAGTTGAGCTATCAGGAGATCGTCGATCACTTGAAGATACCTGAGGGCACGGTCAAGTCGCGCATCAATCGCGGGCGCATTGAGCTGGCGAAAATCCTGCGACGGATGCGCGTCGTCGCGATGAGCGACGTGTGATGGGTTGAAAAGTTTTCGTTCTCGTAACGTTTGACGCGGAGGGGCGGAAGGCTTACGGGTTGCGGTAAAATCATAGAAGGGTGAAACGAGAGTAAAGATGCTTTGTGTGGAATTTGAAGATCGTCTGACCGACTACCTTGAAGGCGCGCTCGACGCGGGCGCACAGCGCGCGTGCTCGGAGCACGCCCTGCGCTGTCCGCTCTGTCATGATCTTTTGAACGAGGTCAAAAATACTTTGCGCGCCGTCGCCGCCGACGCACCGCCCCCGCCGTCGCGACAGCTCGAAGCGCGCATACTCCAACAGACGACGCCGGAGTCGGCGATGAACTGCGACGAATTTGAAGAGTGCTTGACCGACTACCTCGACGGCTTCCTCCCCGCGCCGCTCTTCCATCGCTGGGAGCGACACGCGGTGCTCTGTGCGCGCTGCACGAATTTGCCCGGCGAGGTCGTCCGCTCCATCGGAGCGTGCTACTCCTACATCAGTGAGGAACAAGCAGTCCCTGCCGGTCTGCACGAGCGCATTCTGCACGCGACGCTCGGCACGACCGCCGCCGCAGAGGTGCGCGCGCCCGTCGCCGCCCGCCTCGCCGAGTGGCTGCGCGGCTGGCTCGACGTGGTCGTCTCGCCGCAACTCGCGACCGTCGCCACGATGGTCTTGGTCGTCATCCTCGTCGGCACGAGCACGCTCTCGCCCGACGGCTCCATCGGCGGCATGTACCGCGCCAGCCTCCGCTTCGCGGCGAAGACCTACGAGACGACCTCGCGCGGCGCGTCGATCTTCCGCGGCGAGAGCAACAGCACTCAGCAGGCGCAACCGTCTTCCGCCAACGGCGGCACAAGCAGGTAGGAGCGTGAGTCAACTAATGAAGTGCTCTTACCACAGCGCGAACGCGGCGGTCGTCGAGTGCAGCCGGTGCGTGCGCCCTCTGTGCGCGGTGTGCGACCATCGCATACGCGGCTTTCCATATTGTCAGGACTGCATCGTGACGGGCGTCGAGATGTTGCAGGCGCGCGTGCCGCTCCTCGAAGCGCCGCAGCAGTTGCGCCGACGCACCTCGCCGTGGATCGCTCTGCTCCTCTCTCTCGTCATGCCGGGCTTGGGTTCGGCGTACAACGGGCAGACCTCGAAGGCGCTCGTCCACTTCGCTATGTTCGCGAGTTGCATTCAACTCGCGGCGGTGACGAACGCGCTTGCCTTTTTCGTCCTCGCCGCCGCCGCTGTCTGGCTCTTCGCTGCGGTTGACGCTTTCCGCACGGCGCAACTCATACGAGCAGGGCTTGCGCCCGACGCCGAGATGGATTCCATCGCGCGCCGTCTCTACGGTCATCCGGTCGCGTGGGCTGTCTTGCTCGTCGCGCTCGGCACGCTCTTCCTTTTGAACACGATGTTCGGCGTGCAACTGCCTGTGCGGCAGATGCTCCCGGCGGCGCTCATCCTGCTCGGAGCTTACATGCTCTTCGACTACCTGCGGCGCGGCGGTCGGCGCAGGGGCGACGCGGCGTTCGACAACTTCTCGACGGCTCAGACCTTCGGCGCGAGCACGCC
>JAVXVR010000240.1:0-14126 GCA_032230165.1 Acidobacteriota bacterium
CGATGGAGGGGACGGACGCGACGATCAGTCGCGCCGGCGGGCTTGCGCGCGGGCGACTCACGGTCGTCAAGGTCGCCAAGCCCGCGCAGGACATGCGCTTCGACGTGCCGTGCGTCGGCGTGCCAACCATCGAGGCAATGATCGAGGCGGGCGCGACATGCCTGTGCCTGACGGCGGGGAAGACCTTGATGTTCGACCGCGAAGAGATGCTCGCGCTCGCCGACGAGCAGCGCATCAGTATCGTCGCCGTCGCGCCCGCATAAATTTCTCACGGGCTTCGTCGCGACAAAGTAAAAAGGCTCACGACCGCCGTAGGTCGTGAGCCTTTCGCGTTCCGGCGCGTGCTGCCCGGTGGTTACCGGCTCGCGGCGTTCTGCACCGCCGATTTCGGATCGTAGGGCGTGGCGAGAAACACCTTGGCGGCGCGCTGCGCGTTGTCGTAGTTGATGCCCGACTCGACCGCCTTGTTATACTCGTTGACCGCGCGCGTGCGGTCGCCCTTCGAATCGTAGGCGTTGCCCATCTTGATGCGCGCCCAGACTTCGATCCAAGAAGGCTTGAGGTTTCCGGCGAGCGCCGCCTTGAAGTTGTCAATCGCCGGATCGTAGTTGCGCTGCTCTAAATAGATCAAGCCGAGGTTGTAGTAAATCCAAGAGTTCGACTTGTCGAGCTTGAGCGCTTCTTCCATCTGTCGCTGCGCCTCGGCGTACTGCCCCTCACGGAACAGCTCGATGCCGCGTCGCGCGACGATCGAGACGCGCAGGTCTTCCGAGAGCCGCAGGATTTTGTTGTTCGGATCGACGACGACTTCGATCGGCGCGCCGTTCGACTCGATGTCGAAGTCCTCGCTCTTGTCCTCGATGCGCACGGTCTGCGTCTGGTTGTTGGTGTCGCCCTCGGCTCTGAGCATCAGCTCGACGGGCATGTTGAGCCCCTCGAAGTTCTGCTTGACCGTACCGCGTGCGCGAAACTTGCCCGCGCGTGTGCGTATGATCTGGTAGTCAACGGCGAACTCCGGCACGCCCGTGCCCTCGACCCAGCGCGCGAAGAAGAAGCGCATGTTCTGACCGGCGACCTGACTGCTGAGCTTCTCGAACTCGTCAATCGAGACGCTCTGCCCGCGATACTGCTCGACGAGCGTGCGCAGGAGCGCGTCAAACTTCGCCTTGCCCATTGTCTCGCGTAGCATTCTAAAGACCATCGCGCCCTTGTAGAACATGATGGACTGGTACTGCGGCGAAGTGTCGTCGAGCGTCTGCGGCGCACGCAGGATTGAAGCCGACTGCTCGAACATCAAAGCGCGCTCCTGCATGTCGCGCTGCGCGGCGTCGAGCTGCGGTCCCTGCAAAGTCGCCTCGCGCAGCGCGAAGGCGCTCCACTCGGAGAGCCCTTGCGAGAGCCATGCGTCATCGAAAGATTTCAGACCGACCGTGAAACCCCACCACTGGTAAGCGATCTCGCGCTCGATGCGCTCCTCTTTCGGCGTGCGCCCCGTGTCGAAGAAACTACCGGAGAGAAACTGCATCCCGTGCGCGGCGTAAGCTTCGAGGCTCTCGTCGTCGATCTCGGCAACGACATAGCGTGTGCCAAAGGCAGGCGCGCCGTAAGTGGCGGTGTAGAAGCTGAGAGCCTTGCCGACCAGCTCGCCGTAGCGCTCGATGCGCGCCTCCGAGCCGGGCTGGACGAAGAAGTCAATCGTGTAGTTGCCCATGCGGAGCGAGCGCGTCGAGTAGCGCGCGGCGGCGAAGTTGCCGATGAGCGTGGGCGTCTTCTGGACGAAGCGGAAGCGCGCGGAGCCTGCGCTCTGTGTCGCCGCGACCGTCTCGTCAGACGCGCCTGCGACCGAAAAGCCTGCGGGGACGGTGACGGTGATGTCCGAAGTCGCGCGGTCGGCGGCATAGTCGTGGAAGGGAAACCAGCGCGCGGCGTACATCAGGTAAGAGACTTCGTTGCCGACGTAAGCGAGCCGCTTCGTCGCGAGCGGTCCGCCTTCGGGTGTGGTGAGCGCGCCAGACCAATGGAAGCGCAAGGTGACAGGCGTGTTCGGCTGGACGACCTCGCCGAGATCGACGCGGACGTTGGGTCCGAGTTGATCTAAGCCGACCGGGTCTTGCACGAAGTTTGGGACAGCCTTGCCGTTTCGCTCGACAGCTTCGACTTTAAGCGAGCCGTTCAGTTCAAAGACGACCGTGCGCGTCGCTTCGAGCGGGGTGAACGTCACGTCGCCCGTGGCGTGCAAGAGGTGCTCGGCGGGACGCAGCTCGGCGTCAATGCGATAGTTCGTCACGTCGAAGCGTGCGCGACCGGGCGTCGTCTGCGCCGTGGCATGCGAGGCGGCAGACGCGACGAGCGTGAGGCATGCGACAATGCCCGCGGCGAAACGTGAAAGACGTGCTGAGAAGTTGCTCATAAATGACTTTCTTCAACTAAAATTTTTCGGGGACTGTAAACGCCCGCGATTATACAGCCGCTTGTGTTGGCGAAGCCATCAACTTTGCCTCGCGCGTGGGATCGTGCGCTTAAACCCGGCGCGCGACGTGAGACCGGAGACGGAAGGCGACCGAGCAGACTCGACAGATACCGACCACCCGCTTTTCTCGCTGTGCGGCAAGCATTTGGATGGCTCAGACGCGGGCGGAGTTGGCTGAACGGGGCAGGGAAGTTTGACGCAGTTCGCCGTCATGGCGAGGCAGCATTTTCACACGCAGCCGCAGTCATCGCTTGACAGTCTCAGCCACGCGCCGTCATCCTCTCTGCGCGCATGAACACCTACCACGACCCGGCGATTCGTCTGACGCTGCTCCCGCGCGACACCAACCCGCAGGGCACGATCTTCGGCGGCATCATCCTCAGCTACATAGACATCGCGGGCGCGGTCGAGGCGCACCGCCGAACGGGGATCGAGCGCTTCGTCACGGTCGCCATGCGCGAGGTCGTCTTCCACCATCCGGTCTTCGTCGGCGATCTCGTCAGCTTCTACGCCAAGACCCTACGCATCGGCACGACCTCGATCACCATCCGCGTCGTCGTCGAAGCCGAGCGCTACGGCGGCACGTCTGAGCGCATCAAGGTCACAGAGGCGGAGGTTATCTACGTCGCCGTGGACGCCAACCGCCGCAAGATGAAGATCAACCGTGACGCGCTGCGCGGCGACATCTCAGGCATCGAGCAGCACGAGACCTCGTGAGCTGACTGCTAACAGTTAACCTAACTAGTGATTGACTTACCAACTGTTTTGACATAAAAGCTCCTTCATCCCTCCAAGCCCCCTTCGTTTTATCTGCTGTTGCGCGTCGCCGTCTCTGCGAGAGACGCACGTCTCGCGTCCGTCTGGAACAGGATGAACACGACACACAAATGGTCTCTGCTCCTCGTCCTCGCGCTCATTTTTTGCGCCTCTCCGGCTTGCAAGCGACGCGCGGTGAAGTCGCTCGAAGCGATTGATCAGATCGACCGCAGAGAGAACGTGCCGATGGCGCAGCCGGTCGAGCGCGATCTGGCGCAGATTCGCGAGCGCGGCACGCTCACGGTGCTCGCGCCCTACAACTCCACCACCTACTTCGTCTACAGGGGCGAGCCGCTCGGCTACGAATACGAGTTGCTCCGCGCGTTCGCGGAGGAGCGCGGGCTCGCGCTGAAGATGATCGTCGTGACGGATCGCAAGAGCCTCCTGTCGCTCTTAAACAGCGGCGAGGGCGACATCGCCGCCGCGCGCCTCGTCCCCAACCCGGAGGATGAACAGAACGTCGCCTTCACGCGCGCGCTCTACCACACAGAGCCCGCGCTCGTGCAGCAGGAGGCTGCGCCCGCCACTGCCGGAAAGGCTGCGGAGAAGGCGCTCAAGCCGGGACCGGCGGACGAGTCGCCGGAGGTGGACATACAGGCGCGGCTCGTGACGCGACCGGCGCAGCTCGCGGGCAAGAGCGTCAACCTGCCGGAGAAGTCGGCGTACCGACGCACCCTCGTCGAACTCTCGGATGAAATCTCCGGCGACATACACGTCGTCGAGATGGGCGGCGAGATACAGGACGAGGCGCTGGCGCAGAAGGTGGCGCGCGGCGAGGTCGAGTTCACGGTCATGCAGAGCAACCTGGCGGAGCTGAAAGAGGCTGAGTTCAAGAACCTGAAGGTGCGCCCCATCGTCGGGCGCACGCACCCGGTCGCGTGGGCGGTCAGACGAAACTCGCCGGAGCTACTCGCCGAGTTGAACCAGTGGATCGAGGACAAGCAGAAGAAGAACGGCTCGCTCTTCGACCGGCTCTACAAAAAGTATTTCGTGGATCAGCGCAGCCACGTCGAGCACGCTTCGAGCGACTACCTGACCTCTGCGACGGGCAAGCTCTGCCAGTACGACGATCTCTTGAAGCGTCACTCGGCAGAAGTGAGCTGGGATTGGCGTCTGCTCGCCGCGCAGGTCTATCAGGAGTCGCGCTTCAAACCGGACGCGCACTCCTGGGTCGGCGCGGCGGGGCTGCTCCAGCTCATGCCCGCGACGGCGCGCGAGTTCGGCGTCAAGAACCCGCTCGACCCGGAAGACAACGTGCAGGGCGCGGTGAAATTCTTGAAGTGGCTGACGGACTACTGGACGGAGCGCGTTGATGACGAAGGCGAGCGCCTCAAGTTCGTCCTCGCCTCCTACAACACGGGCGCGGGTCACGTCGAAGACGCACAGCGACTCACAAAGAAGTACGGCGGCGATCCCTTGAAGTGGGACGACGTGTCTTACTGGCTCCTGCAAAAATCAACGCAGCAGTATTCGACCGACGCGGTCGTCAAGTTTGGCTTCTGCCGTGGCGTCGAGCCCGTTAACTACGTGAGCCACATCCTCGAACGCTTCGACCACTACAAACAGTACGTCACCTCGGCGCACGCCACGCCGCACAGACTCACGCGACGGCGACATGCAGCCGCCTGAGACATCTCGCACGACTCGTTAAATGTCGTCGCGTTCGACAAGGTCGCGATCAACTCGGATGAAGGGCGGTGCAAGACTTTTCAATTGCCGGGGGCGCTACGGTTCACTCTGCGGGCGCAGCGAAATGAGGACGAACTTGTCGTTCTCGAATGCGAGCCGCCCCGTGGGCGCAAACTCTCGCTGTAGCTCCTGCCAGTTCGCCTGCGAAGACTTGTTCAGCAGCAGGTAGCGCACCCCGTACTTCTCAATGATGCGCTGGCGATCTTCGGGCGTCGCTTCCGCGCTGAAGAAGTGATCCACGTCTGAGCGTCTCACGCCCTGATCGGGCACGAAGGCGGCAGCGTGGAGCATCGCCACGATCTTCCCGCCAAAGGTCGGCACCATCCAACTCGTTTGCAGGTCTGACAAGACTACTTCGTACTGACCCGTGTATTGAGACAGGAAGAGATAAGCCTTGTAGTCAGGCTGCCCGTCCGGTCGTGCGCGCTCGAACGTGTCGCGCAAAGGCTCAAACGATAAGCAGAGGGTGAAGATGACGACGCACGCCGGGACGATGAGTCTCTGGAGTGCGCTCGCAGGGCGGAGCGCGCCGACTCGTGCTTCGAGCGCGGCGAGGCGTTCGGCGATTGTGACGTGGAGCAGCAGAACGACGTATGCGATGACGCGACCGTAAGAGTATTTCCCCGACACGTCTCCGTACAGGTAGAGCGCCGAGAGCACAACCAGCATGATGAGCAGCGGGCGACACCACCTCGAACGTATCTGTGTGAAGACGAGCGGCACGCCGACGAGCGCGGGCCAGATCGCGCCCAGGACTCGCCGGTACACGTCTATGTTGCTGGCGTGATAAACGTCCGACTCGCGCGTCAAGAGCTTCAGCAAAGGGAAGTAGTGCCAGAGCGACGCGAAGAGGAAGGCGAGAGACAGCAGAGCCGCGACCTGCGCCGTTTGAAGTATGTGGTTACCTTCTTCCCCCCACGGCATCGCGACGAGTCCCGTCGCGAGGAAGAGGAAAGTGAGCGGGTGACAGAGCAGGACGGTCGCGGCGATCAGGAAGATAGGGACGAGCCAGATGCGCCGCCGGTCTGCCATCTGCCGCTTATACAACCCGAACGCGATGAAGGTGAGCGACGCGGCGAACGTCGAAGGGTACGCGAGCACGAACCCCAAAATCCTGAGATGGAAGAAACCGCCATAAAACCACGCGTCTGCGCCCCACCAGAAGAGCACGAGCAGCAGCGTGTAGAAAGCCGTCGCGTCTCTGTGCTCCGGCACGACAGACGAGACGAAAAATCTCAGACCAAAGAGAAACAGTGCGAGGTTGAACAATCCCGCGAAGGAGAGAGCCGCGACGGCGTCCGCGTGCGCCGCGCGTGAGAGGAGCGCGACCGAGAGTGCGTAGGGCGAGTAGAAGGCATGCGGGGCGTCGAGCAGAAACTCCGGGTGTCTGGGGTGCAGCGTGTGCGTCGCCAGCTCCCTGACGACCGCGCTGTGCTCCCAGAAGTCTTCGCCCATCTGACCGTTTGCCGTGATGAGGCACATGACCCCGAAGAGCGCGAGGGACAGGACGACGTACCGTCGCTTGAAGAGCCAAGAGATCAGTGTCCCCATGCGGGCAACATCCTCCGTCATCATGTAGCCGTCACCGCCGCCACCGAGCACGCGACTAAGAAGAGCGTGAAGAAGCGTGAGGCGCGACGCGGCGACTGGCGTGAGATCATGTGTTCCGCCTTTCGATAAAATTTTTCCGATGAATTATACTGATCGCACAGTCACGCGCCACACACGACGCAAGAGCCGCGCGCGCGAAGAGCGAGCAGATGCCTTTAACACACACGGGCAGTCCGAACAAGCTGAACGTCCGCCTCGCCGCCGAAGTCGCGCCGCCGCAGCCGCGCGACATCACGGCTCTCTGCGTCTTCGGCTCACACGCGCACGATGCCGAACTCTGCGGAGCCACGGGCGCGACGCTCGCCGCCGTGCGCGGTCTCATCCACGACGGAGACTTCAAAGGCGAAGAAGGTGAGACGCTCGTCGTCCACGCGCCGATTGATGAGGGCGCGCGCCGCCTGCTGCTCGTCGGCACGGGCGCGCGCGAAGACGAGCGGGACGAAGCTCGCGCCTTGCGTCGCGCCGCCGCCACAGCCGTGCGCCGCGCGACGGAAGCGAAAGCGCACAGGCTCTTCTTTATCCTGCCCACACCGGGCGACCGTGCGCGCAACGCGCGAGCCGTCGCCGAAGGCGCGCTCCTCGGCTCTTACGCGAACGATTTTTATCAAAGTAGAGATGACGAAGACGAAGCGACGCTCGCCGAGTTCGTCGTCATCTCGGATGAGAGCGACGAGCGCGCGCGCATGACGGAAGAGATCGAGCGCGGGCGCATCATCGGCGAGTCGGTTAACTGGGCGCGCTCGCTGGCGGACGAGCCGGGCGCGAGTCTGCCGCCGCGCGAGTTCGCGCGTCGTGCGGCGCAGATGGCTGCCGAGTTCCGTCTCAAAGTCGAGACGCTCGACGCTGCGGAGATTCGTGCGCGCGGGATGGGCGGCTTGTGGGGCGTCGGTCAGGGCTCGGACGAGCCGCCCGCGCTCATCGTCGTGCGCTACGAGCCGGAAGGCGCGGGCGTTGACGATGAACTGTTCGCCTTCGTCGGCAAGGGCATCACGTTCGATACGGGTGGCATCTCGATCAAGCCCGCGCTGGGGATGGAAGAGATGAAGTCGGACATGGCTGGCGGCGCGGCTGCACTCGGCGCGCTGCGCGCCATCGCACAACTCAAGCCGCGATGCCGCGTCGTCGCCGTCGTGCCGACCGCAGAGAATATGCCTTCGGAAAAATCAATCAAGCCCGGCGACGTGGTGCGCACCTTCGCGGGCTACACCGTCGAGGTCGTTGACACGGACGCCGAAGGTCGCCTCATCCTCATCGACGGCATCGCCTACGCACGAAGTCTGGGCGCGACGCGCATCGTCGATCTCGCCACACTCACCGGCTCGATCATCGTCGCGCTCGGCGACCACCGCGCCGGACTCTTCAGCAACGACGACGAGTGGGCGCGACGTGTCGCGCTCGCGGCGGAGCGCGCGGGCGAGCCTGTGTGGCGGATGCCCGTCTCGGACGATTACAAGAAGCGGATCGAGAGCGACATCGCCGACTTCAAAAACTACGGAGGTCGCCCCGACGCGACCGGAGCCGCGCTCCTGCTCAGCAAGTTCGCTGCTGAGACGCCGTGGGTTCACCTCGACATCGCCGCCACCGCGTGGCTCGAAGAGCCGAACGCACACGCGCCCGCAGGCGCGACTGGCGCGGGCGTGCGCACGCTCGTCGAACTCGTGTGCGGCTGAGATCAGATTTTAAGCATGGCAACTGAAGAGACCTTTTTTTTGACGGGCTTCCCCGGCTTCATCGCCGGGCGACTTATCGAGCGGCTGGCGCGCGATGGCGGGCGGTTTCTGCTGCTCGTCCAGCCCGCGTTCGCCGAGCGCGCGCGCGTCGAAGTCGCGCAGCTCGCGGCTGAGACGGGCGCGGGCGCGGATCGTTTCCGCATCGTCGAGGGCGACATCACGCGCGAGCGGCTCGGCATGTCGGCTGAAGATTTCGCGTCGGCGCAAGATACGGCGACGAGCGTCTTTCACCTCGCGGCGATCTACGATCTCGGCGTCGTGCAAGACCTCGCGACGCGCGTCAACGTCGAAGGCACGCGCCACGTTAACGAGTTTGCGCGCGGCGTGCGCGATTTGCGCCGCTACCACTACGTCTCGACGTGCTACGTCGCGGGTCGGCGCGAGGGTGTGATTTACGAGAACGAGCTGCGGCACACGGCGGGCTTTCGCAACCACTACGAGGAGACGAAATATCTCGCCGAGATCGAAGTTGAAGAGCTGAAGCGTGATCTGCCCATCACGATTCATCGTCCGTCGGTCGTCTGCGGCGATTCGCGTACGGGCGAGACGGCGAAGTACGACGGCATCTACTACCTGATCAAGTACCTGTTGATGCAGCCCCGTCTTTTCTCACTCGTCAACATCGGCAACCGCGACGTGAGCTTGAACGTCGTGCCCGTGGACTTCGTCGTCGAAGCCATGACGGCGCTTGCGCGCGACGAGCGCGCGACGGGCGCGACCGTGCAGCTTGCAGACCCGCGACCGCTCACGACCTATGAGCTGTTCGAGACTATCGCGCAGTCGCTCGTGCGGCGCGGCTCGCTCATGACGATTCCGCCCGCGCTCGTGCAGAAGTCGCTCACGTTCAAAGTCTCCGAGAAACTCACGGGGCTACCGCGCGTCGGCGCGCCGTACTTCTTCCTCAAGCAGACCTACGACACCGCGCGCGCCAGTGAGTTGCTCGCGCCGCACGGCATCAGTTGTCCGCCCTTCCCGTCCTACGTCAACACCCTGATTGATTTCGTCGAGAAGCACCCGCAGCTCTGACGCCGCGACAAGAAGTTTTGCCATAGAGGGCACGGAGAGCACAGAGATGGTCAAGCAGAAATCTTAGATATGAAATCTGAGAGCCTCTGAGTTCGGTTTGACTGCCCCTGTGCGCTCTATATCTCTGCGGTGAGAATTATCTTTGAGCCCGCTTGACAAATTCGCAGTTTAGAATTATTCTAACTCCAGATTGGCAACCATGAATTCAGACACGGAAAAAGAGGGCGGCGCGGGGCGCGCGCTGACGCGGCAGCGGCGGGTCGTCCTCGAAGTCGTGCAGGACAGCGCGGAGCACCTGACGGCGTCGGAGATTTTCGCGGCGTCGCGCGCGCGCCTCTCTTCAATCAGCTTTGCCACGGTCTATAACTCGCTGCGCTACCTGAAGGATGCGGGGCTCATCCGCGAGATCACCTTCGGCAACGCCGCGAGCCGCTACGACCGCGAGACGGCGCGCCACGATCACGCCGTCTGCACCGCGTGCGGGAAGCTGCTGGACTTCGATCTGGCGGAGACCGCCGCGCTCATGCGCGTCGCCGCGAGGCGTTCTCGCTTCAAGCCGCAGTCCATTCACCTGACGCTCTACGGGCTATGCCCCGACTGCAAGACGTGAGGCGCGCGCGGGGCGTCGGTTTTGACGAAACGATTCGGATCATTCCGTGCGCGGACGCTGAGTTCTTCCGATTTGCGCCGGGAGTTTAAGAAATCATTTGACGGAGGATGGAGGAAACGATGGCAACTGAGACGATGAAAGAGACGGCGCAGGTCGGCAAACCCGCGCCCGATTTCGACATGGCTTCGACCAAGAACATAGAGAAGCTCGACCAGAACGTGAAGCTCTCTGATTACAAGGGCAAGTGGCTCGTGCTGCTCTTCTACCCGCTCGACTTCACGTTCGTCTGCCCGACCGAGCTGACGACCTTCAGCGACCGCTACGAAGACTTTCAGGGCATCGGCGCGGACATCATCGGCGTCTCGACCGACTCGGTGCATTCGCACCGCGCGTGGATCAAGACGCCGAAGGATAAGAACGGCGTCGAGGGCTTGAAGTACCCGCTCGGCGCGGACATCACGAAAACGGTGTCGCGCGACTACGGCGTGCTCATCGAGGACAAGGGCATCGCACTGCGCGGTCTCTTCGTCATCGACCCGGAAGGCGTCCTGCGCTACAAGGTCGTGCACGACTTAAACGTCGGACGCTCGGCGGAAGAGACCCTGCGCGTCATACAGGCTCTCCAGACCGGCGGACTCTGCGCCGCCGAATGGAAGCCGGGGCAGGCGACGCTCAAGGCTTAAGCAGCACTCAGCATTCAGCACTCAGCCTTTGAGTCATTCAATAGCTGAATGCTGATTGCTGACGGCTGAGTGTTTCTATGAGGTGACATCATGCCGATGAGGATCGGGACACAGATGCCGTCTTTGGACGGCGCGACCGAGTGGATGAACGCGACAGGCGCGCACGCCGCGCACGAGTCGGAGGGGCACCCGACGCTCGTGCACTTCTGGTCTGTCAGTTGCGGCGTCTGCAAGGAGAACCTGCCGCGCGTTGCAGAGTGGCGCGACGAGCGCGCGGGGGCGGGCTTGCGCGTCGTCGCCGTGCACATGCCGCGCTACGAGGCGGACACCGACACGGAACTCGTGCGCGACGCCGTGACGGAGTACAACATCACGGAGCCTTGCGCCGTCGATAACGAACACAAACTGCGCGACGCCTTCCAGAACGAGCAGGGCTACGTGCCCGCGTACTATTTATTCGATGCAGAAGGGAAACTGCGCAGCTTCGCCGCGGGCGAGCGCGGCTTCGCGATGGTCGCCGCCGCGTTGGAGCGGCTGCTCCCGAAAGCGGAGGAACAGTCCGCATAGTCGGGTCGCGCGAAGAAATTTCGCGACGCGCGAAAAAGTTGAAGGCGACACGCTGTCAGCGTGTCGCCTTTTTCGTTGTCGCTGTGTACGACGCGGGCTCGTCGCGGCGCTTAAAAGAGTCGCTGGATTCCGCCGACGAGAAGACTCAAAACGTAGAACGTGATCACTATCGAGCCAACGAGCAGCGCGACGAGACAGAACATGATGAGCGCGACGAAGAGCCAGTCGCTAAGTCTGCCGCGCTTCGCTTCCGCCGCCGGGACGGTCGCGCGTTGGCGTAGCAACTGCACGTTCTTCTGGTTCGACTTCCACGCCGCGTCGAAGAGATCGCCGACGACGGGGACAGAGCCGACGACGTAATCAATCGCGATGTTGAGCCCCATCCTGAGCAGCGTCACTTTGGGCACGCGGTAGCGCACGCCCGCCGCGAGGATGTAGAAGGAGACCATCGTGGTGAGCGTGTCGCCGACGCCGGGGATGAGCCCGACGATGGCGTCCAAGCCGAAGCGCCAGCCCGTGCCGGGGACGCGGAACAACCCGTCCATCCAGCGGCTCAACTGATCCAGACTCTGCTCAACCTCGGCGGGCGCGTGGTGGCGCACTGCGGCAGTTTCTGTGGCGAGCCGTTCAAGTCTCTGTTCGCGCATGGCGAGTTCCTTCGTCGAAGTCATCGGCAAGAAGCCCTCCTTTCACCGTCGGTACATTAGATGCGCGGGGAAAGTGAAATGCAGGGGCTGGTTAAAATAATTTAACCGACGCGGATCGCCCGCGTGATGGACGTGTCGCGACGCGGCGCGCTGTCCGCCGTGTCTGCCGTGAGCCTTCCGCACATGGCTCAAATGATAGCCCGCCCGCGCCCGCGTGTGATATAAGCCGCGTCGCGGCAACTTCGAAGGGGTCGCGCCGACGAAAGCTGTTCGATACCTACCCGTAATCAAAGAGACCGAAGTAAAGCCATGTCTTTACCGAACAATCTTCCGCCGCGCCTGCATTCCGCGCCGGGCTTCTCTGTCGAATATAACCAGCGATGAAAAAGAACCTGTTGACGCGCACGCTACTCCTTTCGCTGATCGCGTGTACCTGTCTCGTCGAGTGTTGGTCGCAGCCAACTCGTCGCGCACACGCGGGAACAACTCCGACGACAACGGGGTCGCGCCCGCCGGTAGAAATTAAGTTTCGTGAAATGCGTTTCGGCAAGCCGCCACTGGTCGAACTCTATTTCGACGTGACGCTGCGCAACCGCCGCGACGAGCCGAGATGGTTTCTGCTGCCGAGCCACCTCTACCCTCAGTCCGCATCTTTTGCTGCGAAGGGCGGCGTGGATCATTTGCAAGTGTTCGCGCCGCGGGGCGAAGGTCGCGTCGTCATCGGTCACTTCCTCGGCACGGGCGGCTTCCAGGCGCTCCTCTTAGCGGCGCGCGCCGAAGTGCGTCTGCGTCGCCTACGCATCTCCTTCTGGGGCGAGTTGCCCGCGCGCCTGCGTGTGGAGGTTGTGACAGCGAAGCGTTTGCAGATCGGCGACGAGGATGCGGAAAGCTGGTTCGGGGTGAACCCGACGAGCAGCGCCGTAGCAGACATCGCCGAAGATGCGACGAATCAGATGCATAGCTTGCGCTCCAAATCAACGCCCGACGATAGAGAGGTGCCGGCGCGCTTCGAGCAAGACAGTCGCTTCGAGCTAGACGTTTCGCTCGGCAAAGAGAAGAAAGTCAGTCTGCGAACCGCGAAGCCGACAAATCGAATTGTGAAGCCGACCAAACGATCCGGGGCGTTCGCGCCGGGCGTCGTCGCCAACACGAGCCGGAGCGCCGACCTGTTTTGAGATCAGCCGCGAGAGCCTTCGTTGAGCGTCAAAAACATTTTCGCGCATCGCAATCGCGGCGTCCTGTTGGACATCGTCGTCTTCGTGCTGAATATTTTTCTGATGCGGCAGGCGACGAGGTATTTCATCGGACTCATTCAACTCGTCTCCGCCGACAACGATTCGCTCGCCGTCTTTCAGCTCGGCTTATTCTTCACGGGGATGCTCGTTCTGCCTGCGGCGGGCGCGGTCTTGAAGCGCTGGCACTTTCACCGCAAGGGCGGCGTCCGACAAGGTCGCGCGGGAGACGAGCGAGAACAGGCTGCCCGGCGCGAAGCAAACATTTGGGGATGCCTCTGGAATCCCGTCCTGTATCTCGCCGTGTCGCTGATTATTTCGGCGACGGCGGTCAGCCTTCTGGGAACGCTCGTCTTTGGTCCAAACTATCAGAACAACGGCGCGATCTTCGTCTCGCTCATTTTCGGCGCAATGGCGGTGAGCTTGCTCCAGACGTTTTTCGTCTATCACTATTTCTCGCCGCCAAGGAAGTCCCCCAAAGGCGCGTTCTGGCGCGACGAGAGAAGCGCGCTCCTCGGCGACGTGTGCATCTACCTCAACATGATCCTGTTTCAGGTGTTGTGGAACATGGTCGGTCTCATGCCGTTTGAGAGAGCGACCAGCTTCGGTGAATTCGCGGGCAGACTGTTCTTCCTCTGCTTCGTCGCCATGTTGATCTACTTCCCGCCGCGCATCTTTTATCTGGCTGAAGACGCACACCGCCGGACGACCTGGCTCACGATGCTCCTCGCCAACTCGCCCGTCATCCTGCGTGTTCTCTTCGGCGTCAATTTAAGAATCGGCGGTTGATGAGAAATCCTTTCATGCTGTTTTTTTTGAAGACAGGCTAAGACGCTAATTCTGCGCGACAGTCTTTAATTTATCCTGCGCATCCGCGTTTTGCGGATTTAGTGCCAACGCTTTTTCATACGACTGGCGCGCGAGAAGTTTGTCGCCTTTGAAGGCATAGACATCGCCCAGAGCCATAAAGGCAAAAATCGATTGTGGATATGTCTCGGCATTCAATTTCAAAACTTCGATAGCATAGTCGGTCTTTTTCGCCTTG
>JAVXVR010000254.1:0-5799 GCA_032230165.1 Acidobacteriota bacterium
CAGAGGATGTGCGGCTCACGCTCCCCTCGCACGAACTCTCTTTCGCCCAACTCGCCGCGCCCGCCGGTCTCGCCGCGCTCGCGTTCGGATAGAATGTGAACTGTTATGATTGAAGTAAGGTCGTGTGTGGCGCGCGTCATTACGGCTGCATTCGTGCTGCTAATGGCAGTCGCAACATGCGGCGCACAGACACAATCTGGATGCTCTCTTATAGAGAAGAATCGCCCAGCACAATTTATAACTTTCGAGAGCTTTAATGAGTTAATCTCAGCAGTAAAATTTCGGTTACGTAATAACAGTACTTGCGCCATAGTTGTCGAGACCGACGACAAATCGCCAACGAAAGTAAGTCGGCTTTCCAACGGCAGCATTAAGATTGAGCGGGTCACTGACTCACAAAACGAAGCACTGCTCGCGATCCATTATCAGGGTCAAGATAAAAAACGATGGAGAGCACCGGCGAATGGCTACGGTTGGGGTGATTCAGTTTTCACGTACGAAATTCAGGCGGGAGAGTCCGCATTCTTTTTCGTTCCGCTCCGCCACTTGAAGAAACAACTCGATCTCGCCGTGCCGTTCAATTACGCGTGGGAAGGCGATAGAAGCATAGGCATGGGAGTTGGCGGGGTGGCTCATCGTGTTTATTTCTTTTTTGAAGATTTGCCCGAAGAAGCGCGGCAAGGGTGGAAACGAAGGGGTTAAACATGGCTCCTGTGATTGAAACTTTCGCCCCGCGCCCGTCGTAAGTGTTGAGTCGAACCCCATCATGAGCGCCGTAGCATCTCCCACGCTGAATCAGGTCGTCGCTCTCGCCGACCGCGAGCTTGTCACGCGCGCGATTCGCGGGCGCGACGACGGCTTCGAGGAACTCGTGCGCCGCTACCAGCGACCCATCGTCTCCTACGTCTATCGCATGACGGGCAACTACGACTCCGCGCTCGATCTCACGCAAGACGTTTTCATCAAAGTTTACGGCTCACTCGCGCGCTACCGCCCCGAATACAAGTTCTCCACCTGGATTTACCGCATCGCGCACAACACGGCGATTGATCACCTGCGCCGCCAATCAACGCGCGAGCAGGAGCTGTGCGTGAAGTCGGCGGACGGCGACACCTACGAGCGACCCGTCGCGAGCGACGCGCCGACGCCCGAACAGATGAGCGAGCGCGCCGAGCGACGCGCCGAGATCGAGGACGTGATCCAGAGTCTCCCCGCCAGCTACCGCGAGCTGATCGTCCTGCGCCACGCGCACGACATGAGCTATGACGAGATCGCCGAAGTCACAGGTCTCCCCCTCGGCACGGTCAAGAACAGAATCTTCCGCGCGCGCGAGGCGATGCGCGCGCCCTTGCGCGAGCGCGGCATCGCCGTCATGTAGTTGACGGCATAAGATACGGACGTGAGCGAAACGACGACGACAGCGACGAACGGATCGGCGTGCGACGGCGCGCGGCTGCTCGCCTTCGACGACGTTGCGCCCGCCTGCGACTGCGCCGACGTTGCCGCCTACCTCGACGGCGAGCTGAGCGTCGCCGAAAGCTCCACCTTCGAGTCGCACGTCGCGTCGTGCCGGGTTTGCGCCGACGCGCTCGCGGAGCAGCGTCGCCTCCTGTGCCTGCTCGATGTGGCGTTCGCACGCGCACAGAAGAAAGTCCAACTCCCCGAAGACTTCGCCCGCGTCGTCAAGGCGCGCGCGCAGACCGACATGACGAGCGTGCGCCATACGTCCGAGAAGCGACGCGCGCTCGTGCTCTGCGTCGCGCTCGCCGCGCTCTCGCTCGCGCTGCTCGGCTCTCGCGTCCTGAGCGAAGGGCTCACGCCGCTTCGTGCGGCGGCGGGCGCGCTCGCCTCTCTGCTCGACATGATCTTCCACACGGCGGCAGAGGCGGCGGCGGGCGCGCTCCTCATCCTGCGCGGCTTGAGCCGTTATCTCTCGACCGGGACGACGGGCACAGGTCTCTTCGTCGCGCTCTTCTTCGCCTTCGTCGCGCTTCTCCTGCTCATCAACAATTACCACCGCGAACGACTCCCCGACTGAATCCTGAGTCTCCGGCTGAAACTCAATCCCTCCCCGCACGTAACACTAGTTCCACGCGCGCGACCGCGAAACCCAGACGCGGACGGATAAAGTTTTTTCACGCACGTGCCGGCGGTTGATTGTGCATATATCTGATTTCGAGCAGAGACTAAGTGTCCCGTCGTCGTGCGTTGCCCTCGCGCTCGCGCCGCGCACCTTCGCGACGCTCGCGACGCTGCTGCGCGTGGCGGCGACTGTGCTCGTCTTGCTGTTGGCGGCTGCCTCCGTGGTCGCGGCGCAGCAAGCTGAGCAGATGGGCGCAGGCTCGCACCCCTTGACGCCGAACGCCGACGCGCCGCGCACGGACGCGCCCGTCGTCGAGAGCGACGCGCTCGTCGTCGAGGGCGACACGGCGCGCGACGTGTTCGGCATGGGGCGCACGGTCGTCGTGCGCGGGCACGTCGAGCACGGCGTGATGGCGTTTGGCGGAGATGTCATTGTCGAGGGACGCGTCGAGGGCGACGTGGCGTCGGTCGGCGGCTCGGTCGTTCAGCGCGAGGGCTCTTTCATCGGCGGCGACGTGTGGGTCTTCGGCGGCGCGTACCACCACGGGAAGAATCCGCCGGGTCGCAACCCTTCAAGCTCGACCGTCATGTACGCGGGCTACGAGCAGGAGCTGCGCGAGGCGGCGCGCAACCCCGCCTCGATCCTCGCGCCGCGCTGGACGCTCCCTTCGCTCGGCGTGCGCGTGCTCTCCGTGCTCTTCTGGTTCATCGTCTCGCTCGCACTGACCGCCGCCACGCCGGGCGCCATCAGTCGCGCGGCGGCGCGTCTGCAACTGACTTCTTTGCGCGTCGCGCTCATCGGACTCCTCGGCGCAGTCGTCATTGCGTTCGGCGTCCCCGTCTCGCTGCACGTTTTGCCGCCCGCGCTCGGCGTCTTCGTCGGCGCGCTCGCCTCCCTTCTGCTCGTCGTCGCCTACCTCTTCGGTCGCGTCGCGATCCACGCGGCGACGGGGCGCTGGCTCCAGCGCCTGCTCTTGAGCGAACGGAATCGCTCGGAGTCAGTGGCGCTCCTGCTCGGCGCGCTCTTCTGGTCGCTCGTCCTCTCGCTGCCTTATGTGTGGGCACTCGCCGCCGCCGGACTTGTCGTCACGAGCCTCGGGCTTGCGCTCACGGCGCGCTACCGTTTGAACTGGAAGTCGCCCGTGAAAATATGAGCGATGCGCGGCGACGATCGGGCGCGAAAAAGTTCTGACCTTTCACCTGTCCGCCTTTGACCGACCGACCTCTTTGCGCGTCTAATTGCCCGAACGTTCCCCGCAAGCCAGAGATGATCCGAAAGTCGCAGCGATGAGGAAGTCGCGAGCGTCTCACTAGCGCCTAACTGTGGACACTTTGCCGCCGCACGACGAACCGACCGACGACGCGCTCGTGAAGTTGGTGCGCGCGGGCGACGAGTCGGCGTTCGAGCGTCTGTTCGAGCGCCACCGCGCGCGTGTTGCGCGCGTCGCCGCGCGCTTCTTCCCGCGCCGCGAGCAGATCGAGGAGATCGTGCAGGAGACTTTCGTCAAAGCCTACTTCGCGCTCGACTCTTACGCGGGCGCGCACGCCGCCTCCTTCGCCGCGTGGCTCTCGCAGATCGCCGTCAACGCCGCATACGACGAGCTGCGCCGTGCGCGCCGCCGTCCGCAGCACGCCGAACAGAGTCTCACCGAAGACGAGGCGCAACACCTCGGCGCGCGTCTCGACCGCATCGTCTCTTCAGACGAGGACATCGAGTCCGCGCTCGTCTCGCGCGATCTCGCCGCCAAACTCCTCGCGCGCCTCGACCCCGAAGACCAACTCGTCTTGACGCTCCTCGACGCCGAAGGTCATTCGGTCGCAGAGATCGCGTCGCTCACCGGCTGGTCAGCCTCGAAGGTCAAAGTCCGCGCCCACCGCGCGCGCGCCTCTTTGCGCCGCGTCCTGCGCAAATACCTGTGAAAGCCCGCGCGCGCGACGAAAATTATTGTAACCGGCGCACGCGGCGCGTCGTCTCCCGTGTGTGGCACGCCCACAGCCGTAGTACCCGCGAGGTGCAAAATGTTCGGAAAAGAAGCCCACAAAATCTCTGACGAAAGACTCGACCGCATGGGTCGCCTCGTCGTGCGCTCCGCCGCCTCCAGCGCGGAAGAGGAGGCGGACGCGGTCGCCGCTTCGCCGTTTCTCTACACGCGCATCGCTGCGCGCATAGAAGAGCGGCGGCGCAAGCGGCAGGACGAAGGCTGGCTCACGCTGCTCGCCGTCGCGTGGCGCGCCGTGCCGGTGATGGCAATAGTCGCCGCGATCGCCTCCGCGCTCCTGCTCTGGGTTGGCGTGTCGGGCGCGACCAGCGCGACGAATCAACTCGGCTTCGAGGCGCTCTCCGACACGCGTGGGACGGGCGTGGTCTCAACCGTGCTCTCGGACAACAGTCAACTCTCGCACGACGACGTGTTGCAGATCGTGGTCAACCGTGACGAAACGGAGTCGCACAAATGATAGGCAGTACCCGCATTAAAATCTGGCTCGTGTTCGTCGTCGTCTTCACGCTCGGCTGCGTGACGGGCGTGGCGCTCGACGGCGTCTATCGTTCGCGCGCCGCCGCGCGGGGACGCTCCGAAGAGGATCGCAAACGCGGAGACGAAGCGCACTTCAACAAGATGCGCCAAGACCTGAATCTCACGGACGAGCAAGCGACGAAGATTCGCGGCGTCCTCGACGAGACGCGCAACGAGTATCGCCAGCTTCGCACGGAGCTGCGCCCGCGCTTCGATGAGCCGCGCCTCAAAGCACGCGCGCGCATACGCGAGCTGCTCGACGACAGTCAGCGCAAGAAGTTCGACTCGATCACGGCGCAGATGGACGCCCGGCGCGACGAGCACGAGCAGCAACAGCAGCAGCAACGCTGATGGCGGCGCGTTGCGTCTCGCGGCGAATCGCGGGACAATACCCGGACCCAGACACTACACAAAACGGTAATTAATGAGGAAGAGGACTGCATGAGTAAGGTTTTACTGTCTTTCGCGTTAACACTCTCGCTCGTGGCGGGCGTCGCGGCGCAAGCACCAACAGCGACGGCGCAACAGCCGCAGGGCGCGGCTTCGACCGACAAGGACATCAAGGCGACGAGCGTGCTGGGCGACGTGACGGCGATCAACGTCGAAGCCAAAGGGTTGGCGGTCAAGACCTCCGCGGGCACGAGCGTGCTCGTCATGCTCACGGAGAAGACCGCTTTCAAGCGCGCCAAGCCCGGCTCGACCACGCTCGCCGACGCCTCGCCGATTGCGCTCGCCGACGTCGGCGTGGGCGACCGCGTGTTCGCCTACGGTCGCGTCTCGGCGGATCAACGGAGTGTCCCGGCGCAACTCGTCGTCGTCATGACGAAGGCTGACATCGCGAAGAAGCAGGACTACGACCGCGCCGAGTGGCAGCGGCGCGGCGTCTGGGGCACGATCAGCGCGCTCAACCCCGCGACCAAAGAGATCACGATCCAGGCGCGGCAACCCGAAGGCACGAAGCCCGTCGTCGTCGAAGCCACGGGCGAGAAGATCAGCTACCGACGCTATGCTCCCGACTCGGTCAAATTCTCCGACACCAGGGAGAGTTCCTTCAACGATCTGAAGGTCGGCGATCAACTCCGCGCTCTAGGCGCGCGCAGCGCCGATGGCGCGCGCTTCACGCCCGAAGAGATCGTCTCCGGCTCGTTCAAGACCATACTCGGCACGGTCGCATCCGTTGATGCGGCGAACCACCTCGTCA
>JAVXVR010000386.1:0-3538 GCA_032230165.1 Acidobacteriota bacterium
GTTCTCGAAGCCCATCGTCGTGGCGAACTCGCGCGCGCCTTCACCGACGATGAGGATGTGATCGGTATGCTCCATCACAGCCTTCGCCACCTTCGAGGGCGTCTTGCACCCACGTATGGAAGCAACCGCGCCCGCGCGCCGCGTCGGACCGTGCATCACGCTCGAATCGAGTTCCACGTCGCCGCGCTCGTTCGGCAGTCCGCCGTAGCCGACCGAGTTGTCTTTTGGATCAAGCTCGACGATGTTGACCCCGGCGATGACAGCGTCGAGCGTGTCGCCGCCCGCGTGCATCACCTCGACCGCCTTCGTCACGGCGGCGACGCCGTTCGCGCTAGACACGGCGAGCGGCGGCTTCGACGTATGACCCTGCGCCGTCGCGCCGCGCGGGGCTTGCGAGCCGAACGTGAGGGCTTCGACGCTGAGCGGCGTGACGAGCGCCGCCGCGCCGACGCCCGCCGCGGCACGACCGAGAAACTTCCGGCGGCTCTTATTCATCTTCATGGGTTCACACCTCCTCGGAATCTCTCAGATCGCGGGTGCAAGTTTTGAACGGTAGCGTGAAAGTGCGCGCATCCTATCAGATGGGCGCGGCAGGCTCAATAGCTTTTTTGAGCGCGGTCTGCTCTTCGTAAAAGTCGCGAGCGCGCTCAGCCAACGCGGCGTTCACCGTCACGCGGAAAGGGTGCTTGGCAACAAACGACGGGACGCGGCGCACCTCTGCGCCGAGCGACGCAAGGGCAGAGACCGAAGCCTCGTCGCCGATCTCTTCAACGCCAAGCTCTTCAGCCGCGCGCCTGAACGCGCCGCGCAGGCGATCAAGTGGCAGCACGCGCCCGGCGAGCGCAAGCCCGCGCGCCTGAAATTCTCCAAGCGCGTAGAGCGTGAGCCGCTCGCCCTCTGCCGCTCCTTCAACTTTTTTTCGGTCGAAAAGTTTTGGCTGTTCCATCGGGAAAAGGTTCAACCGCGAAAACCTGTGTCGTCCGACGCAAATCCTCAAGGGGGGCTGACGCGGCGCGGGCGTGTCGCCGACTCCCCGTGACCGTTTCCGCCCGTGGCGGGCGACGCGGTTGACGCGCGTGCGCGCTGCTCTTCCGACTTCTTGATCAGCTCCGCCTGCTCGTAAACGTCGAGACGCGCGAAGAGGTAGAAAGGCTCGCCCGTGCGCACCGTGCCGAGGTAGCGAAAGGTGTTATTGAGAATCTCGCCGTTATATAAGGTGGCGGGGCTCGGCGGCGTCTCGAAGAGCGTGCCCAACTCGTCGCGCGTGACGGCGTAGAGTTCCGGCAGGTAGTCGTTATGCGTCGTGCGCGCGATCTGGATCGCCATGCGCCGAAGCGCCGTGATGCGGTTCGAGTTGCGTCGGACGTAAGCCGCGCTCACCTCGCGTCGGCTCTCGCGCGCGTCCGTCACCTCCTGCTCAGCGCGTAGATAGCCCAGATAGGCGCGCACGACAGGACCGAACTCACGATCTTCTCTCGACCCCAACTCCTGCGCGCGCGCAGACGCCGCGAGCGACAGCGCGAGCACGCACGCCGCCAGCGCGCACGCCGCGCGAAACGTCCAGTTCTTCATCACACTAAGCATGAGCCTTCGCACACAAATGTTCGCCGCTCACGTTTTCAACCTGATCGGGTGGAGTTGTCTATCGGGGGCGACGGAAGTTTACCACAGCCCGCGCCCCGGTTCGGAAGCCGCGATGCGACGACGACGAAGTTTCGCGCCTCCCGTCCCGCGCCGATTTCATGCCTCGCCGCGTACACGAAATTGCGCCGCGCGACTCGGCGGTGATACATTTTTCGTCGCATACTCAAATTTCTCGACCGAATTCTTCGCAGGCGCACGGGCGACGGGCGGCTGACTTCTGATGGCGAGCAACAACATTTCCGGCGCAGAGGGCGGCGCGACGGGCGAAGGCTTCCGCGTCGCGCTCGGCGTGAGCGGCGGCATCGCGGCGTACAAAGCCGCGGAGATTTTGCGCGGGCTACAACGCGCGGGCTGCCAGGTGCGCGTGGCGATGACCGAGCACGCGACGCGGCTCGTCGCGCCGCTCACCTTTCGCGCGCTCTCAGGCTCTCACGTCGTCGTTGACGATTACGCGCCCGATAACCCAGACCCGATCGCGCACATCACCTTCTCGCAGACGATCGATCTCCTCATCGTCGCGCCCGCCACGGCGAACATTATCGCCAAGTTTGCCAATGGCGTCGCCGACGATTTTCTCTCGACCACATACCTTGCCTGTAACGCGCCCGTCCTCGTCGCGCCCGCGATGAACACGACGATGTGGGAGCACCCGGCGACGCGCCGCAACCTCGCCACTTTGCGCGCCGATGGCGTGCACATCGTCGAGCCGGACGCGGGCGAGATGGCTTGCGGCACAATCGGACCCGGACGCCTGAGCGCGCCCGAACGCATCGTCGCCGCCGCGCTCGACATTTTGAGCAAGCGATCAGACAGAGCGATGGTTGCGGGCGCGACTCACGATTACGCGTCGAACGATCTCGCGGGCGAGCGCGTCTTGATCACCACGGGCGCGACGCGCGAGGAGATCGATCCGGTGCGCTTCATCTCGAACCGCTCTTCGGGTCGGATGGGCTTCGCGCTCGCCGAAGCTGCGCGTGCGCGGGGCGCGGACGTGACGATCATCGCGGGCGCGACGAGCGCGGTGCGACCTAATGGGGTGCGCGTTGTTGAAGCACTCTCCGCGGAGGAGATGCTTCGCGCCGCGCTCGCGGAATTTGAGAGCGCGACCATCTTCATCGGCGCGGCTGCCGTCGCGGACTACAGACCCAAAGCGCGCGCCGCGCAGAAGATCAAAAAGTCGGACGCGGCGCTTTCGCTTGAGCTAGAGCCGACGCCCGACATCCTCGCGGCGGTCGCGGCGGCGCGCACAGACGGTCAGCTCGTCATCGGTTTCGCCGCCGAGAGCGAGAACGTCCTTGAGCACGCGCGCGTGAAGCTCCGGCGCAAAAGCCTCGACGCCATCGTCGCCAACGACATCACACGCGAGGGCGCGGGCTTCGACGCAGAGACGAACGCCGTCACGATCATACGCGCGGACGGATCGGAGGCAGACGAGCTGCCGCTCATGTCGAAGCTCGAAACGGCGCACAAGATTCTCGACGAGGTTGCGCGGCTGCGTCGTAAAGGCGGGAAGAAGTCGGCGCGCGCGAAGTAAGCGCACCGCGTTTGGAAGTTTTATTGCTAATAGAAATTTTATGACGGACGACGCGAGCCGCGCAGAGTTTTTGTCGCTGGTCGGAGAGTTGGGCAACCAGCTCACGTACCTGCGCGAGTTGGGCGTCGAAGGCATCGAAGCGGGCGACGCTGGTGCGGTTCACGCAGAGACGGCGCGTGATGAGGCGGCGCAAACGCGCAAGGCGTCTGCACCGACGGCAGCGCGCGAGTCGGCGCTTCGTCGAAACGCGGAGGCTGAGTTGAGAGAGACACCCGCCGAAGTTAAACCGTCGCGAGCAGTGAGTCGTCCCGCGCCGCCCGCGAACTTGAGTCAGAGAGCAACGGAGTCGAATGAGATGGC
>JAVXVR010000398.1:0-3201 GCA_032230165.1 Acidobacteriota bacterium
TGGAAGAAGGCACTGGGGATCGCGCCGCCAGCCGAGTTGATCAAGCTCGTCGCGGATGTCGCCGATGACAAGGGCGAGAGCGCCACGAAACAGGACTGACGCCATCGCGTCCGACCGCAAAGGCTTAACAGTGATCCATAAACTCAAACTCTTCACCGCCACGCTCGCCATCGCCTTCTGCGTCGCCGCGCACTTCGGCGGCTCGGCGGCTCGCGCCGCGCGCGTGCAGTCGCAGCCCCAGTTGCAAACGCAGCCGCGCGACGCTGTGCCCACCGAAGCGACGCGCTCTCTGACGCCGCAGGAGCGACGCGGCAGAGCGATCTACCTGCGCGGCGAGAGCGCGGCTGATCGCCCGATCACGGCGGTCGTCGGCGAGGTGGACGTGCCCGCTTCGGCGATGACCTGCGCGGGCTGTCACGGTCTGCGCGGCGAGGGCAAGACCGAGGGCGGCGTCACGGCGGGCAACCTCCAGTGGTCGAACCTCACGAAGCCCTACGGACACACACACCCGTCGGGGCGCAAGCACGGCGCGTTCAACGAGGCATCGGTCATCTTCTCGATCACGAACGGGATCGATCCTGACAAGAACCCGTTGAACGTCGCCATGCCACGCTTCCGCATGTCGCCCGAAGACATGGCAGACCTCGTCGCCTACCTCAAGCGCATCGAGTTAGATCGCGATCCCGGCATCGCCGCTGACAGCCTTGAGATTGGCGCGCTCCTGCCCACCTCCGGCGCGCTCGCCGACACCGGCGCGGCGATGCGCGAAGTGCTCACTGCTTACTTCGACGATCTGAACAGTCGCGGCGGCATCTACAACCGCAAGATCAAACTGAGAATCGTCGAGTCGAACGGCGGCGACGCGGCGGCGCGCGCACGTGCGGCGGTCGGGCAGGGCGAGGTCTTCGCCTTCGTCGGCGGCATCAGCGCGGGCGCGGACGCGGAACTCGCCGCTCTCGCGCGCGAAGAGGAGATTCCTTTCGTCGGACTCTCGACGCTCTCGACGCAGACCGGCACCCCGCCGAACCGTTACGTCTTCTACGTGCTGCCGGGCGTCGCCGAAGAGGCGCGCTCGCTCGTCAACTTCGCCGCCGAAAATCTTTCATTGAAGAAGCCGCGCGCCTTCGTTGTCTTCGCCGGAGGGGCGCTGACCGAGACGGCTGCGGCGGCGGTCGAAGATCAGGCGAAGCAAGCGGGCTGGGGTGAGATCGGCAAACGTCCTTACGCGCCCGCACGCTTCGACGCCGCGCAGCTCGCCGCCGATTTGAAGGGCGAGGGTGCGGACGCCGTCTTCTTCTTCGGCGGGAGCGCGGAGCAGTCGGCGTTTGTCCGGCAGGCAGCCGTACTCGGCTTTGCGCCGAACGTGTTTCTGCTCGGCGCGCTCTCCGGCGCAGACCTGCCGGGTGTCGTGCCCGCGGGCTCGAAGCTGAAAATCTTTCTCGCGTTCCCGTCCGTTCCTTCAGACATCACGGAGGCGGGCGGGCAGGATTTCCGCGCGCTGCTCGCGAAGTACAAACTGACGCAGAGGCACACGGCGGCGCAGCTCGCCGCGCTCGCCGCCGCCAAGACCTTCGTCGAGGGACTCAAACTCGCGGGCGCGGATTTGAGCCGCGAGAAACTGATCACCGCGCTCGAAGGTCTCTACGACTTCGACACGGGACTCACGCCGCGACTCATCTTCGGTCCCAACCGCCGCGTCGGCGCTGCCGGCGCTTACGTCGTGACGATCAACCCGGCGACCAAAGAATTTTTGGCGACGGGCAACTGGGTGAAATCTTATTAAGGAATAGTGAAGTGGAGGTTTTGATGAACAGGTTCCGTTACGCGCTCCTCTCTCTGGCGATCCTCGCCGCGCCCGTCGCCGCGCAGACGACACCACAAACGCAGAAGGCTGCGGACTCGACCGCGGCAAAGCCAGCAACGACTGCTGCGACCGCGCCGAAGACGACAGTGGACGCGCCTACACCCGCGTCGCTCGAAAAGATCGCCGCCGAGTGTGGCTGCGAATCCATGCCGCTCCCGGAAGTGCTCGCCACCATCAACGGTCTGCGCATCACGAAGCGCGATCTCAGTCCTGAAGTGCAGTCGCGCGTCGCACAGTTGCAGCAGCAGGTGATCGACGCACGCCAGCGCGAACTCGATTTACAGATCAATAGCCTGCTGCTCGAAGCCGAGGCAAAGCGACGCGGCATCACCACGCAGCAGGTGCTCCAAACGGAAGTCGTCGCGAAGACGGCAGAGCCGACCGACGCCGAGGCGCAGGCGTTCTACGACGAGAACAAAGCGCGCATCAGGGGCGAGTTTGCCGCCATCAAGGACGACATCAAGGGCTACCTGCGCGAGCAGCGGCAGAGCGTGCTCGCTCGCGCGCTCTCCGACCGTCTGCGCGCCGCGACGGAAGTTAAAGTGCTGGTCTCAGGCGTGACGCCGCCCGCGACGGCAGCCGACCGCGCGCGACTCTTCGCCACGGTCGGTGCGCTGCGGATCACCTCCGCCGACATCGAGGACAGCCTGCTCCCGCTCGCTTTTGAAGTGCAGCGACAGGTTTATGAGTTGCGCCGGCAGGACATCGAGTTGAAGATCAACGACGTGCTGCTCACACAGGAGGCACAGAAGCGGCAGGTCACGCCGCGCGCCCTGCTCGAAGCCGAGGTCGATGCGAAAGTCGCGGCGGTGACTGACGCGCAGGCGCGTGAGTTCTACGACAAGAACAAGGAGCGCATCAACGGCGACTTCGATCAGACGAAAGATCAGATCGCGCGCTACCTGAAGGACGGGGATACGCAGAAGCTGACGGTCGCCTACGCCGGGCGTCTGCGTCAGGCGGCATCAGTCGAAACCTTCCTCGCTGTGCCCGTCGCGCCCGTCATCAAGATCGCGACCGACGATCAGCCGTCGAAGGGCAACCCGCGCGCAGCCGTCACCGTCGTCGAGTTCACGGACTTCCAGTGCCCGAACTGCGCGCAGACGCAGCCCGTGCTTGAGAAGCTGCTCTCGGAATACGGCGACCGCCTGCGCCTCATCGTCCGCGACTTCCCGCTCTCGCAACACGCCGACGCGCTCAAAGCCGCCGAAGCGGCGGAAGCCGCGCGCGCGCAAGGGAAGTACTGGGAGTACAGCGCGCTGCTCTTCCAAAATCAGGGCGCGCTCGGCGTCGAGCAGCTCAAGTCTTACGCCACCGCGCTCGGTCTCGACCGCGCG
>JAVXVR010000465.1:0-3972 GCA_032230165.1 Acidobacteriota bacterium
CGGTGGTCGTCCACTTCCTCAACACGCCGCCCGACCAGAACTCGGCGCGCGTCATGAGCCCTCGCTGCTGCCCCGTCGTTCCGTAGAACTCCTTGTAAGTTGTCCCGTCCGGCGTCGTCACCTGACCCGACGCCCCGCCCGCATCCCACTGGCTGAAGGTCGTCACCGACTCTTCGCCCGACGCGGGCAAGCTGTCGGCGTCGCCGTTCCAGTAAGCCGCCCAGTCCCTGCGCTCCGTGAAGCGCGGGCAATCAGTCTGCGCGCCGTAGCTCTGGTTAAGCGGCAGGTTGTACTGCACGTAGGAGCGCGCGCGCCAGACGTAGTCCGTGTCCATCGTGCTGCGCGTCACACGGTAGACCTGCGCGTAAGAGGTATAGTCAAAGTTGAAGCGCGTGCCGTCCGTTAGTCCCACCTGTGTGAGCACCGGGATGGTCTGCCCGTTCTGCGCGCCGGAGAGTGAGAGTCCGGGGTAGTTGGTCTGGAGGGTGAGATCGGAGTAGCCGAACGTCGCCCACGTGTGCAGCTCCTGCACGGTCTGCGTCATGTTACCGATCAGGTACTCGCGCCACCAGAACTGCGAGATCGTTGTCGGCTTGTTATATGCGTCGTAGCCGAAGACGACGGAGCGCCCCAGTGTGTCGACTATCGTTTGGATATTACCGACCGTGTTGTAGTAGATCGAGATGTAGTTGCCGTTGCGATCCTTGATCTCGGTGCAGCGATAGACAACCCCCTGCGCCGCGTACTGCAACCTCGTTCCGTCCGGCGTCCACAGCGAGAGTGACCCGCCACCGTTATCCACAAGACTAAGGTACGATGAGTCCGTTGATTCGTAACTGTTCGACGTGCCGATCCGTAGCAGCTCCACGCGCCTGCCCGAAGGCAGGATGAGCAGGTACGCCCACCTGCCGACCTGAGCGTCGAAAATCTGCGGCTGGATGACGGGGAAGCCGAGCCGGAAGCCGGGCGTCGGGTCGCCGCGATCCGCGTCGAAGACCATCGTCGAGCCGTCCTTCGTCCACACGAGCGAGTTGTATGAGAGCGCGAGACCGAGGTCTAAACCGGAGCGACCTTTAAGACTCAGGAGCGCGACAGACCAGTTGAAGTTACGCGAGAGCAGGTCTTCGCCCGGCGAGCCCACGCGGTTGACGGGGTTCATGCGCGCGGGCAGGCTTCCGCCCCCGCCGGATGCGGTGACCGTGACGTTGACGCTTGTGGAGCTAGCGCCGAACCACGTAACGGCGTCGCGTACCATCTGCCACTGGAAGTTATACGTGCCGGGCGTAGTTGGCGCGACGATGGTGAAGTTGAAGGTCGCGCTTGCGCCGTAAGGAACCGGCGCGGTCAGGTGGACGCGTCCCACGCCCCATGCACCCGTGTCCACTTCGCCGAGACGGTAAAGCTCCGACGCCGTCCAGGTGTTCGAGCCCGTGTTCGTCATCGTCACCGAGACGTTGTAAGGCTGACCGCCGACCATCGTCGTAGGCACGGACTGACCGGAGAAAGAAGCGTCGTAGGCTTGCGACTGCACGGCGAAGAGGCGCGAGAGCGCGTGCGCGTAAGAGACCTCCGTGCCGATGCGAGGCGGCGCGGCGTCGTTCACTTGCAGCGGTAGCGACGATGATGAGGACAAGCTCAAGCCAGCCGACGGCGCGTCCGAAGTCGCACGCGCGTCATAATAATCGGACGACGGGATGCTTACAGCGACGCCGCGCGCGCCAAGCGACGCCGCCAGCTCTGCGAGGGAGAAGTTCGTCAGTCTGGCAAGCGTCCCAGACTGCGGTGTACCGGGAGTGATGAGGGATGCGCGCCGCCCGCGTGGTCCGTCGCCGGGGCTGAAGCGCAGCGAGGGGACAGCGTCGGGCGTGCGCGGCAACTCGTGCTTGCGCGTCCGGATGTCGTTGAGGTTCGGCAGCCCCGGTGTCGCCGGTGTTCGCGAAGGCGCGGAAGGTCTGACCGAGTTCCTCTGCGCGTTGCCGTTGCCGATGCCGCCGCCGCTGGCATTCGGGTTCGCGCCATTTGCGTTGCCGCGTCCACCATCCCGGCTGTTCTCAAGCAGTGTCCTCAACGCTTCGAGCGCGAGCGAGGCGTTGACGACGCCGCCCGCAGATACTCTCCCCGCAAGCGCGGTCACTGGTCGCGCGCCGCTAACGAGGGCGGTCTTCAACTGCGTGACTGTGAGCGGCGCGTTGAGCGACCTGAAGAGCCCCGCCACGCCCGTGACGAGCGGCGCGGCGGCGGACGTGCCGCTGACAGTGTCGTAGCCCCCGCCCGCCTTCGTCGTCAGGATGTTCACGCCGGGCGCTGCGACCGAGGCGCGCGTTGCGCCCCAATTCGAGAAGGAAGTGAGAGTGTCGGAGCCGTCGGTTGCGGCGACGGAGACGAGGTTCGGCAGATCGAATGACGCCGGGTAGTGCGACGCGGCGTCGATGTCCTGCCCGCTATTGCCCGCCGAGCAGACAAAGAGCACGTCGCGCCGGGCGGCGCGCGCTATCGCGTCTTTGAGCGCGGCGGAAGCGTCGCCCGTGCCCCATGATATGTTGACGATCTGCGCGCCGTTCGCGGCGGCGTAGTCGATGGCTTCGACCGCGCCCGCTACGTCTCCGGTGTTCGTTGAGTCGAGGACGCGCAAACTCATCAGGCTCGCGCGCCACATCACGCCGGTCGTGCCGACGCCGTTGTTGCCCTCGGCGGCGATGATCCCCGCGACCGCCGTTCCATGCCCCGACTCATCTTTAACTGCTGGAGAGTTCGTCACCCAGTCCCAGCCGCGACGGTCGCCAGCATAACCGTTCCCGTCGGCGTCGGTCGTGGCACTCGGCTCTTTCGCATTGACCCACTGATTCCTGCGCAGGTCGGGGTGAGCGAAGTCGATGCCACTGTCGACGACGGCGACAACGGTGCGTGTCGTGCCGCGCGTCGTGGGCCAGGCGCGCGCGACGCCGATGTCCCCACCCGGAGTGCTCTGGTTGAAGAGTGCCCACTGCTCGGAAAAGCGCGGATCGTTCGGAGCGACTTGATCCGCCTTGATCAGATAGTTCGGCTCGGCGAATTCGACGAGCGGGCTTGAGGCGAGGAGCACCGAGATCAACTGCGGGTCCTGCCCGGCTGAAAGTCGCAGCCGCTCGACGCGCGAGCTGCCACGCAAAACGCTGCCGCGCCGCAAGCCCTGCGACGAGAGCAGGAAGTTGACTGACTGTTCGGGGGAGTCGGGGCGGAAGCGCACGAGCAGTTCATCGGCGCGCCACCGCGACGCTTCCCCCTGCGGCGCGGCGGCAGCCCCGCGCCGCGACGACGACGAGTTCGATGAAGTTGAGGTCGTCGTCGCTCGCGGGGCGACTAGGGTCGAGGCGGAGATGACCGCATAGCAGAGCAGAATGCTGACGAGCCGGGCGGAGGCGGACAATGCTGGCGTGCGGACGTGGCTGCGGCGCGTCATAAGGGCAGACTCCCCTTTCGAGAGTTTGTTCCGCCCCCTGCGGTGCGCTAAGATGCTGGCTGCTAGGCGATGCATCCTTTGCGCCTCTGGGCGGCAGGGCTGTATTGTTACGAAAGACCCCGCGGACACCTACTAGTGTCTGCGGGGTCTTCGACGTTAGAGCCGCTCAAGTAATCCAATAGATACGTGTCTCCACAACAGCGTCCTCCCGCGCGCGGGCAGACCTGGGCTTATTGCCCGTCCTGCCATCGCGGCGTGAGAAGCCTGCATGAGCGATCCTTTGTTCTAATCCAAGGACATGAGGCTGACGGAACAAGGCTTCCGCAAGCTTCGTGAGTTAGAGCTTGGGGGATTAACAAGTTCAACTGTTGGGGAACGAGCGTGAGTCTATCCGCGCCGCCTTATCGCTGTCAACAATTATTTGGGGAATTATGCAGATGACACACCCAAAGGGTAGGGCGTAGTCGGCGCGGCGTGAAGTGTTGAGGTGGTAGTGAGTAATAGTGTGCTGCTGAGACGTGATATAATCCGCC
>JAVXVR010000551.1:0-5461 GCA_032230165.1 Acidobacteriota bacterium
CGCAGGAGGTGTACACCGGCAGTCACAATTCAACTACTATTGACGAGCGCACACTATCTAACTCAACTGCCGGGCTTTTGTCAATAAACGAATGATAATAGTCGTAAACAGAGGCGCTGGAATTATCGCTCTCCTTACTCTACCGCATCAGGCTGCGGCGGCGAGGTCAGTTGGGAATGTCGCGCGCCGGTAGACTAACGGAGCAATCAGATGCGGCGCGCGAGTTTGTGTGCCTGAGCCAGCCGACCTTTCGCCCAAAACGCCCATAGCAAAAGCCCCGCGCGGACAGAGGTCGCGCAGGGCTTTCGAGTGCTGTGTTTGAGGGCGAGGCTTAAACCGACACGCCCGTGTCTTCCTTCTTCGCGCGGCTCAGACCCTTGATCTGAACCGGCGTGTTCTTCTCCACGTCCGCGCCGAGTTTCTTTTTCAAGACCAGCTCCTGATACATCTTCCGCATCATCGCGGCTTCCTCGGCGGCGGTCTTCGGTCCAGCCATCTCCGGTTTATTCGGTCGCTGGATATCTACCTCGTTCAGCTTGAGGCTGACCGGCGAAGCGTAGTCGAGGTTGACCTCCTTGCCGCGCGCGAAAATCTCGTGCCGACCATTCTCCTGATACCACTTCGCCACGGTCGCGTTCTGGTGCATCTGCTCGATGATGTTGCGCCAGCCGATGCCCGTGTTATACGCGCAGAATGAAATCTCGCCCTCCTGCGTGCCGTAAGGGATGATGCACATCTCTGTGCGGCGGAAGTCGTAGTTGAACAAGTCCTGAAACCACATCCCGGCAATGAAGAGGAAGTTCCAACGGTCGGCGCGCCTCGCCTTGATATCTTCCTCCGAGCGCTCGCCGTCCACACGACCATACTGCTTGCCCGTCAAGCCGAACGACTTGTCGAACTTCTTGAACAACTCGTAGAGCGAGAACTGCGACGGAGCTTTGTAAGGCTGGTAGTGCTTGAGGAGCGCAAGCCCCATCATCATGTTCGACATCCACTTGCCGCGCCCGGCGTCCGTGATGCCGCGCATGTCATGCACGAGTCCGGGGATGTTCAAAAACTCGGGGACGGGAGACATCTCCTTCGTCTCTTTGTCGATCATCACGGCGGTGCCGACGCCGCAGTTCGGATGGCAGCCGCACGAGACCTGACCCCATTCGGCGTCGGGTCCGTGCGCGAGGTCTGCGAAGTCTGCGAACGCGCCCATCAGAGAGAGCGGGAACCAGTCGCGCGTCGGTTCGGTGATGCCGACCTGATTTTTCACGTCGTGCGCGAGGTGCGAGAGCGTGTAGCGCTGCTGCATGCGGCGCTCGTCCGTGATCTCCTCGTCGCGACCCGTGAACGAGACGGGCTGGAATGAGAGGAACGCGATCTTCTTCGGGTTGTCGAGCGCGAAGCGGATGACCGAGCCGACCTGATCGTTGTTGATGCCGTTGACGAGCGTGATGACCAAAACGATCTCAACGCCCGCCTCGTGCAAGTTGTCAATCGCGCGCAGCTTCACGTCGAAGAGGTTGCCGACCTGGCGGTGCGAGTTGGCGTCGTTGCCGATGCCGTCGAACTGCAAATAGGCGTAGCGCAAGCCAGCCGCCGCCGCCTCGCGGCAGAACTCTTTCGACTTGGCGAACTCGATGCCGTTCGTCGCCGCCTGCACGGAGTTATATCCGACCTTGCGCGAGTAGCGCACCGAGTCGAGGAAGTAGGGCGAGATGGTCGGCTCACCGCCGGAGAATTGCACTGACATCTGACGACGCGGCTTGATCGAGATCGCCTTGTCGAGAATGTCCTTGATCTCGTCGAACGACAGCTCGTGGACGAAGCCGACTTGATTGGCGTCCATGAAGCACGGGTCGCACATCATGTTGCAGCGGTTCGTCAGGTCAATCGTGAGCACAGAGCCGCGCCCGAACTTGATCGAGCTTGAGCCGTGCTCGTGCAGTCCCTTGTCGTTGTGCGCCTGAATGTCGCGCCCCGGAAACATCTTCTCGATGTGCGCGAGGAACTTCGAGTCCATCGCCATGATGTCCTCGAAGTGACCGTGGACGGGGCAATCCTTGATCATCCAAATCTCGCCGTCGCGCTCGATGATCGTCGCCTTGATCTCGCCGACCTTCTCGTTGATCAGGATGGCGGGGTCGATCACATCGGCACTCAGAATTTTCGCGCGCGCTTCGATGACGCACTTCGGACAGAGGGAGTCGGTCGTGCGCGGGAAGCCAAGCGGTGGCTTCGACTTCTGCCAGGATTTGAGCAGAGGCTTATCAGACCATTTGGGGATGAACGACTCGCTCGGTCTGTACTTGTTGAAGAACTGGATCGTGTTGAAGAGACCGCCCGCAACAGCGGTCAAGCCCTTCTCGGCGTGCTTAATAGGTCGCATCTTTTTCCTTCTCTGATTGATTTTTGCACTGAGGGTATGGACAGCCATTTACTATGAGCAATGCTTATGCCAACTATCTGTATCGGACGTAAATTGAAAAATAGTTGGACTTACTGGTTCTCACGGCTTTTTTCTGAAACGTTATTTGAGGCTTGATGCGTGTCGTGAGGCTGCACCAACTGAAATCCGCATCGCCGCGTGTCTTAATGATACTAATCCCGATTGCCAACGTCTAGTCGGTATGATTTGCGACACACGAAGTCTACATTTCAACTACTGCTGACGATTTTCTGCACCTCGCTGAAGAGAGCCCTGTTCGTAGAGAGCGCGTTGCCGCCGCGAATCGTCCTGTTCCCGTGCCAGTCCGTGAAAGTCCCGCCAGCCTCTTCAAGGATCGGCAGCAGCGCCGCGCAGTCCCAGACCTTCATGACGGGATCGAGCATACACTCTGCGCGTCCGGTGGCGACAAGCGTGTGACCGTAACAGTCGCCCCAGGTGCGACGCGCGTGAGCGCGACTCTGAAGCTCATCGGCGGCTGCGCCGAAGCCGTACCGCGCGCAAGCTCCGAAGTCCGTCGCCAGCAACAAGGCTTGATCCAACGCCGTGACGGCGGAGACCTGCACACGCTCACCGTTACAGTAACAACCCTGCCCGCGCGCAGCCGTGAGCAGTTCGCCGAGCGCGGGCAGGTTGACCACGCCGACGGCGGGCTCTTCGTCGATCTCGATCCCGATGAGAACGCCGTAGAACGGGACGCCATGGACGAAGGAGAACGTCCCGTCGATGGGATCGATGATCCAACGTCTCGCAGATGACCCGGCGCGCTCCCCTTCTTCCTCGCCGATGATCGCGTCGTCCGGGAAACGCCTTTCGATCTCGACGCGCAAGAACCTTTCCGTCTCGCGATCCGCAGCCGTGACGAAAGAGCCGTCCGGCTTACGCTCCGGCACGAGCGCGCGGCGAAAATAGCGCAGCGTGATCTCGCCCGCCGCGCGCGCCAACTCGGCGGCGAAGTCCGTCAGTTCGCTCAACTCGCGCGAATCAACCGTCATACGCTCCCCTGTCTCGCCTCCTTGCCCGTCGAACGAAAGACCCGACGCCGGATGTTAACCGGCGTCGGGTCTTTAATACAGTCTTGAAGGGTGAATGCGTTGCGCTGTTATTCGCGGGACGCGGCACCATGCGGCGCGCGTTCGTCGCCGACGAGCCCAGTCTCACGCCGAAGCGGATTTTTGTTGCGCCTGCTGTCGCTTCTTTTCCGCTTCCATACGCGTGCCGAGGTCTTCGAGCTTATCCTTGCTTAGGACTTCGCGCGCGCCTTTGAACATGTCGCCCTCTTCCTCTTCGACGTGGTGCTCGACGTTCTCTTTGAGCACCTTCAGCTTCGCCGTCCAATGCTCGGTCTCGACCGACATCGGCTCCAGCTCCTTGAGCAGCATCTTGATGACATGATGCTCCTCGAAGCCTTCCATCGTGATGTCGCGCGTCTCCGCCTCCTGCTTAAGCACAGGGTAAAAGATGGTCTCCTCGATGTGCGCGTGCACGTCGAGTTCCTGCTTCAACTGCGTGAACAACTCCTCGCGCGTCTTGACGGCGCGCTCAGTCGTCTCCTCCAGCTTGGCGAAAATGCCCGACACTTTTTCGTGATCGTTCTTCAGCAGCGTAATAGCGTCCATGATTCGTCCTCCGTGTGAACTGCGACTCGGCGATTTGCACGATAACGGTACGCGCAAATGACGTACACACTGAGTTTAGTCAAGCGCAGTGCCACAGACGCTCCCGCCTTGATGAAACAGGACTATTGAGTGGATAGACGTTGGCGCAGGTTGAGGGCGTGCTGATTTAATTTCGTCTTAACCGCGCGGCGCGTAGTAGCCGACGCGCGCCGAGACGCGCATAGAAGGATCGCTCGTGTGCACTTCGACGCGGCGGAATCTGCCGTCGCGCGCCTTGTCGAGCGGCGTGTAGTAGAGGGCGTACTGGCTGCGTAGCTCTTCGGCGACCTGCGCGTAAACTTCGTCGAGCCCGGCGAAACTCGTGGGCTTGTAGAGGCGACCGCCGGTGGCGGAGGTGAGCGCGTCAAGGTTGCGCTCGCTCGCGTCGAGCACGCGCAAGCCTTCGGAGAGATCATCTATGTGTAGCTGGTTGAACTTCACGGCGGAAGGCGGCGCGTCGAGCAGCTTATCTAGTTCCGCGCGTTTTTCGGCGCGCTCGATCTCTGTGTTGCTGATGCAATAGACGCTCGCGCTCGCTTCGAGCAGCGCGCGTAGCGCGGCGGCGGCTGACGCGGCGACGCTCCCGTTGTCGATGCCGTCCGAGAGGACGACGACGGCGTGGCGACGGCGCGCATCTTTGAACAACTCGCGCGCCGAGAGCGAGAGCGCGTCGTTGAAGTGCGTGAACGTTCCCGGCGTGATGCGGCGCAGCGCGCGGCGCAGTTGCACGCGGCTCGCCGTCCAGTCCTGCAACAGCTCGACGCGGTCGTCGAACTTCAAGAGCGCGACGCGATCGTCCGCTTCGAGTCGCAACGAGAACTCTTCGATGGCGCGACGGAAGTCTTCGAGGTTGCTCGCGACCGAAGACGAAGAGTCGATCATCAACAGCACATCGACGGGCACGCGGCGTAGGCGCAGATCGCTCAGAGGCTGCTCGCGCCCGTCCTCCCACACGCGGAAGTTCTCGCGCACGAGGCTCGTCACGAGCCGTCCCTCGGCGTCACGCACGGTTACGGGCAGCAACACTTCCGAGGTCGTGACGGTGATCACTTCGTCGTCGCCCACCTGCTGCCCCGCCTGCGGCGCGGACGCAGTTTTTTGTTGCCGTACCTCCTGCCCCGAAGCGCGCGCCAACAGCAAGGCGTGAATGATGGCGACGATGACGATGAACGCGCAAGCCAACATCAGCCGCGTGACGAGCGACTTCCCGCGCGGTTGCACGGCGTTTGAGTTGGGGAAGGGATGTGACATCAGTTGTAGGGGCAGGGCTTGTCCCTGCCCGCAGCGACCGACAGGTCGCTCTTGTTGTGCCCTATGTTCAACGTTGAATGATGACGAAACGATTTCGCGCTCGCGCGCGGCGGGCCGG
>JAVXVR010000577.1:0-3954 GCA_032230165.1 Acidobacteriota bacterium
CGAGCGGACGAGCTTGATGAATTCGAGGCGCAGTTGTGTCAGCATGACGGCTCAAATCTTTACGTCAGTCCCCTTCCGATTGTTCAACCGGGGCGAGTGCCTAAAAAGCAACTGCCACTGCCGCCGCGATTGATCGTCGAATCATGTTGCGGGAGGTGTGTCGTGACGCGGGAGTGTAAACCACTGTGTCCTGCATAAAACCCGTAGCCAGCCACACACGCGACCGTGGGTTTCCACGCGCCGCCGTATTCGAGTTGATGAAATTCGCGTAGAGATGAACAAGCGAAAGATTCCGATAGCGTCGCCGCTCTTGCCCGTAAAAAGAGCAAGGGCGGCGGGTCTCCAATCCCGCCGCCCTTCTCAGAACCCCCACTTCCTCACGATATTTCATGCCAACGTTCGAGGAGATGGGCTTATTGAATTCTAGCGTCCGGTAGTGAGCGCAACCCCCATTGAGCAGCGACTGTCAGCCGCCGGTTTTCTTCTTCCCTTTGTGGCGAAAGGCTTCACCGCACCATCTCGATGTCGAGGACTGGTTGATAGGAAGTGAAGTTAGCTTCCGGTAAAAAGTTTTGGAGGAACCGGTAGAGTTCTTCCGTCCGACCTTCGGCGGAGAGCGCGTCGAGCTGTTCCAAGCCGCGGCGCACCTGGTCTTCCGTGTAGGCGGCGATCTTGCCGGTGAAGATTTTCGGATGATAAGTCTTGGCGGCGTGTTCGTCCGCCATGTTCAATTCCTCAAACAGTTTTTCGCCCGCGCGTATTCCGGTGAACACGATGTCGATGTCCTCGTAGGGCTTGAGACCCGACAGGGTGATCGTGTCTTTCGCCAGATCGAGAATCCGCACCGGCTCGCCCATGTCGAGGATGAAGATTTCGCCGCCCTTACCCATCGTGCCCGCTTGCAGCACGAGCTGCGCGGCTTCCGGGATGGTCATGAAGTAGCGCACCATGTCGCGGTGCGTGACGGTGACGGGACCGCCCTTGCGTATCTGCTCGCGGAAGATCGGGATGACTGATCCGGTCGAGCCGATGACGTTGCCGAAGCGGACGGCGACGTAGCGCGTGTCGAAGCGTCGATCCAAATCCTGTATCACTAGCTCTGCGACGCGCTTCGACGCGCCCATCATGGAGGTCGGGCGCACAGCCTTGTCCGTCGAGATCAATACGAACACTTCGACTCCGAAGTCGCCCGCGATCTCGCCGAGCGCGTTCGTCGCGAGCACGTTGTTCTTCACCGCCTCCGCCGGGTTCGACTCCATCATCGGCACGTGCTTGTGCGCCGCCGCGTGAAAGACGACCTGCGGGCGTTGCCCGTCGAAGATCGAGAGCATCCGCCTGCGGTCGCCCACGTCGCCGACGAGCGGCACGACGTTCAGTTGCGGGTAAGTCGCGCGCAATTCACGCTCGATCTCGAAGAGGGCAAACTCGGCGCGCTCGACGAGCAACAGGCGTGCGGGCTGGAAGCGCGCCACTTGCCGCGCAAGTTCGGAGCCGATTGATCCGCCCGCGCCCGTCACCATCACGGTCTTGCAAGTGAGGAAGCGTCCCACCTCTACCTCTTCGAGTTGCACAGGCTCGCGCCCGAGCAAATCTTCGATCTGCACGTCGCGGATGCGCGTGAACGTGACGCGCCCTTGCAGGATGTCGTGCAGACCGGGAATGACGCGCACCTTGACGGGAATCTGCTCGCAGATGTCGAGGATGCGCCGGAACTTCTCGCGCGAGGCGTGGACGACCGTTAGGATCACGTGATCGATATCCAGCTCCTCGACCAGTCGCGGCAAATCCTCCATGCCGCCGAGCACGCGCACGCCCTGTATGAGTGAGCCTTGCTTGTTCGGCTCGTCGTCCACGAAGCCCTTGATCGCGAGACCCAGATCGTCGCGGTTCTTCAATTCCTTCGCCGCGAGCACGCCCGCGTGACCCGCGCCGATCAAGAGCACGCGCTTCTTGTCGCCGCCACCCGGCTGCGCCGCCTTCAAACGCTTCTCGCCCTGCTCGTAGACGACGCGCCTCACGACGCGCGCCGCGAGCACGCCGCCGAAGGCGAACGCCGTGTCCATCACGATGACGGAGAGCGGCACGCGCCACTCCTCCATCGCTTCGGGCAGAGTCAGACGCAGCAGCAAGAGCGCGAGCGACGACCACCACGCCGCCGCGCAGAAACTTCTCACCTCAGCCAGCCCAACGTAACGCCAGATAAAGGTGTAGACCCCCGCGAGGATCAGCGCGAGCAGTTGGACGAGCACCACGTAAGGGAGTTGGATCAATTCTCTACGCAGCTCATCCGGCGGCACGCGGAAGTCGAACCGCATGAGGTATGCCAGCGCGAATGAAGACGCCAGCACCAACAGATCGACGGCGAGGTGATAGCGTTTGGTGTGCAGCTTCCTCAATCCCAGTCGCGATTCGTTCGACCCGTTCCGATGTCCGTTTCTCATAAACCTTCGGCGCTTCAACGCGTGCCGCACGCCGCGTCGAAGCGCCGCCTCCTTAGACCGAATTGTTAAGCTCCGGAGTGTTAGACCGGAGTCATCCGTGATGCTTCGCCGAAAGAGAACTGTCGCGCCGCTTCCCCGCCGCAAGCCAAGACCTCTTCGAGCGTCGGCGGCTGCGCCCTGCGCGGCAAGACGACGGCGAGCGCCGTCGCGCACAAAATTTTCACGTCCACGCGCCAGCTCCGAGCGCGCAAATACTGCGCATAGCCCGCGAGCTTGAACGGTTGCAGCGCGTCCGTATAAAACCTCTCGCGGTCGCCGCGCACTTCAGCCAGCAGCGACTCCTCGTTGCGCAGCCTGAGCGTCACCGGATCGGTCAAGCCCGGTCGCGCTTCGAGCACCATGCGCCACGCTGCGCTTTTAGGATCGACGTAGCGCGGCACTTCCGGTCGCGGTCCGACGAGCGACATCTCGCCCCGCACGACGTTCCACAAACCCGGCAACTCGTCCATCTTCGTCTTGCGCAAGAAGCGCCCCACGCGCGTCACGCGCTCGTCGCCCGCCGCCGTCACCTGCGCGCCCTCTGAAGCCACACGCATCGTCCGCAGCTTGTAGAGCGTGAACGGGCGACCGCGCCAGCCGACGCGCTGCTGCCGGAAGAAAACGGGACGACCCGTAGCGACGAGAACCACAAGCGACGACAACGCCACGAGCGGCGCGGCGACGACGAGCGCGACGAGCGCGATGACCGCCTCGACCGCGCGCGGTATTCCCTGTTTGATCTGATGCTCGCTCATGATGTCTTGAGCAACACGAAGACGCTAAACTCAGGCGCGGTCGGCGGCGGACGGAAGTTTGCGCCGATGGGCTTCGCGATCTTCTGCGCGCCCGTCGGCAGGCGCAGCGGCTTGCCGTCGTAAGTGCCTGCGAGGACGGGTGCGCCGAAAAAATTCTGCGCGCTCCTGACTTCATACTTCGCGCCGCGTTGAAGGACGCCGCTCACGTCCGCGTCCACGCTCTCTCGCTTGTCCCAGTTATAGACGACGATATTCGCGCGCCCCGGCTCGTACAGGTTCGGGCGGATGAAGACCCGCACGCCGCCCGTGTGCCCCGCCTCGACGACGTTCCAATTACTGCCGTGGTCGAAACCCGTCGCGTTCTGCCAGCCTGTGAAGTCGAGCGACTGCCCTTGAAAACTGAACGCCGACGCGCGCGCTGCTTCGTAATAGGTGTTGTTGTCCCACGTGTAAGCGGAAGCCGCGACGCCCTGCGGCAGAGAAAATTCGAGCAGTTGCTTTGCGCCGTAGAAGGTGTTGCCCGTCATCGTCACCGTCAGCCAGTCTGCGACGGAAGCGACCGGAGAGCCGCCCGCGAAGTAGTTATCCTTCACCGTCAAGTCTTTGTTGTTCGTCGCCTCATAGTGCAGGCGCACGTTCGGCTTGGCGTCGCCGTCGGTCGGCGTCTCGTAGGTATAGTTCGAGATGAGCGTGATGCGCTCGGCGGGCTGGCGTCCTCC
>JAVXVR010000578.1:0-7724 GCA_032230165.1 Acidobacteriota bacterium
AGATGCTATCGAACTGCGTGATGAAGGCGTCCGCCGTCTTCACGTCGAAGTTGTTCGGCTCGGAGAACTTCACGCCGCGCCGCGCCCGCAAGACCTCTTCGATCTGATCCATCGCCTGCGGCAACTGCCCCGACTTGGCGCTCATGACGATGACCAAAAAGCGACGCGCGGGCGCGACCTGTAGCCCCGTGCGGAACGGGATATAGACGGCGTTGTCCTCCTCGTTCTCGCCGAAGAAGGTGCTCTTGCGTTTCGCCAGCACGCCGACGATCTCCCAGACATAGCCGCCCATCTTCACGTGCGTGCCTACTATCCCGGTCGTCTGGTCGGGGAAGAGCGCCTGCGCCGCATTGACGCCGATGACCATCACGTTGTGGTGGTTAACGTCGTCCTGCTCGGAGAAGAAGCGACCCTCGCTCAAGGTGGCGTTGCTGATCTCGGCGTAGTTGGTGCTCACGCCCTGCGTGTTGCCGCGCCGGTAGGTCTTCGAGTTGTAGATGATCGTGTCGTCGAAGCCGCAGCCGTAGCAGCCGACGTTCGGGGAGCGGAAAGCTACGTCCTCGACCGCGGCAGCTTGCGCGCGGATCGCTTCGCCGTCTTCAACCGTCAGGGGCTTGCGCGCGCGCTCCGACTGATCGCGCTCGCCGACCCGCGGTCCCGTCGTGAGGTGGAAGGCATAGATGTTGTTCGAGCCGTAGTCCTCGACGATCTTGACGATGTTGCCGCGCATCCCCGTCAGGATCGACGCGATGACGATGGCGACCATGACGCCGATGACGATGCCGAGCACGGTCAGGGCACTGCGGAACTTGTGCGCGCGGATGCTGTCGAGCGCCATCAACAGCGTCTCGCGCGGGATGAATTTGGGGAGTCGGAGTCTCATCGTCTCAAGCTTTCAGCTCAGCGTCATCAACTTTCAGCGTCGTGTCGTCAAACTCTCAGTTCCGCGTGAGCGCGATAATGGGATCGAGCCGCGAGGCTTTGAACGCCGGGTAGATGCCCGCCACCATGCCGACGACGGACGAGACGCCGAGCGCGAGCGCGATGTAGCCGATGGTAATCGTCATCGTGATCGGCGTAAACACCGTCACCGCCCAGGAGATGCCCGCCGCCGCGACGAGCCCCAACACACCGCCAAACGCGCAGAGCAGCGACGACTCGATCAAAAACTGTAAGAGCACCTGCTTGCGCCGCGCGCCGAGCGCCTTGCGTAAGCCGATCTCGAACGTGCGCTCTGTTACAGACACAAGCATGATGTTCATGACGACGATGCCGCCGACGACGAGCGAGATGTGCGTGATGGGAGTGACGACGGCGGCAATCGTCCCCGTGAACTGATCGATCTGGTTGCCCAGCTCTTCCGTGTTGACGAGACCGAAGTCGTCCTCCTCGCTGCCGATGAGGTGGTGGTAATCGCGCAGCGCCTTGCGCGCGTCCTCGATGGTCAGCTTGAAGGTGTCGCGCGACTCCCCCTTGCCGTGAATCTCGATCCCGTCGCCCTTGCCGAAGAGACGCTGGTAGGTCGCGAGCGGGATATAGACGTGCTTGTCCACCAGCTCGCCGAAGATAGGACCGCGACGCTCCTCGACGCCGACGACACGCATCGGCAGCCCGGCGACCTTGAACTCCTTGCCGATTGGATCAACGTCCGGAAAGAACTTATCCTTGATGTCCGCGCCGAGCACCGTCACGAGCTGCGCGTGCTCGTCCTCTTCGGGCTGGATGAAGCGACCGTCCTCAATCGTCTTGTCCTCGATCTCCGCCATGTTCGGCGTCACGCCGAAGATAATGCAGCCGTAGAAGGTCTTGCCGTCCTGCTCGAACTTCGTCCCGCGCCCCATCTCCGCCCCGACCGCCGTGCAGGTCTCGCAGTACTGGCGGAGCCACTCCACGTCCTCGCCGCGCAGACGCTTGTTGCGCCGGTTCATGCGCTCCAAGTCCTCTTCCGACAGCTCGCCCGACGACGCGATGCGCGCGATCATGAAGTGGTTCGCGCCGAGCATCTTCGTCACCTTCTCGACGACGTAGGTGTTCAAGCCAGAGATCGCCGCGCCGACGACAACCACCGACGAGACGCCGATGATGATGCCGATCAGCGTCAGAAACGCCCGCAGCTTGTGCGCGAAGATCGACTGGATGGCGATCCGCGCGGCGTCCATGTAAAAGGTGTAAACGGCTTTCATAACGGCTAGAGCGCTGCCCTCGCTGAGGACAGTCCGGGAACTGCCTTCTATACGTTAAAACGCGCGGGGATGTTTGATCGTTAACAGGGCGGAGAGAAAAATTTGCCGACGGGACGGGCGGAGCGACGAATTAGCGCGCCGGGAACGAGTCGAGGTTTTTGTCGAGCAGCTCGACGGTCGAGAGGATCGTCTCGGTCGCGTGGACGAAGAACTCCTGATTGATGTTGGCGAAGTCGTCGGTCGGCTTGTGATAGTCCTTGTGATCCTCGACGCCGAAGTAGATGAACGGGATGCCCGCGCGTTGGAACGCGCCCTGATCGGATTGGAACGTCCAGTCGTCGTGACCGAGTTTGGGATCGTCGTGCCCTTCGATCAAATGAACGGGCGCGCTCGTGGCGACGCGGTCGAGATACGTCTTGAGGAACGGGTAGGGGAACGCGCCCGCCGCGTAAAGCTCGTTGCGTTCGTTGTGGCTGACCATGTCCATGTTCACGTCCGCCGCGATGCGCGCGAGATCGACGGGCGGCGTTTTGACGAACTCCTGACTGCCCTTGAGTCCCAACTCTTCGGCATCGAACGCGACGAAGACGAGCGTGTGCGCGGGGCGATGACGGCTGAAGTATTCAGCCATCGCGAGCAGCGCGGCGACGCCCGAAGCGTTGTCGTCCGCGCCGTTGTAGATTTCACCATTCACGACGCCGAGGTGATCGTAGTGCGCGCTGATGACGAGGTAGCGCGCTGGCTTAGACTTCCCCTCGACGTAGCCGACGACGTTGTTCCCTTGATAAGAAGTCGCGCCGCGCGTGAAGGAGAACGGCTGAAGGTAGGACGCGCCGAAGGATTTGAGCTTGAACTGTTTGAAAGCCTCGACGATGTAGGCGCGCGCTTTTGCTCCGCCCTCCGTGCCGGTCTTGCGCCCCTGCATGTCGTCCGCCGAGAGCGTCTCCACGTCGCGCAAGAGCCGGGCGGCGTCGATGATCTTCGAGCGGGGCGGCGCATTCGCGTGTGCGGCGGCGGGCGAAGCGGCGCTCTGTCCGAAGGCTACGGCGGACGCAGCCAGCGTGAGCGACGCAAGCAGCGTGAGCGTCCGGCGTAAATCTAATTTTGCGTTCATGGTTGAAATCGGCGCGCGCCGTGGTGTAGAGATTACAACACTAAGTTCTTCCGCAAAAAGTTACGAGCGCCTTTCCGGGAGGCGCGTGAGGTAAATGTCGCATGGCAAGCAGGGTCGTGTCTAAATCTCTTTTGCATCTGAGCGCGTTCGCGGACGATTTGTCGCACGTGAACGTCGTCATCGAGACGCCGCGAGGCAGTCGCAACAAGTTCAACTACGACGCGGAGCTTCAACTCTTCAAGCTCGGCGGCGTGCTCCCGGCGGGCGCGGTCTTTCCCTTCGACTTCGGCTTCGTGCCTTCAACCGTGGGCGGCGACAGCGACCCTCTGGACGTGCTCGTCTTGATGGATGAGCCAGCGTTCGCCGGATGTCTGGTCGAAGCGCGACTCATCGGCGTCGTCGAAGCCGAGCAGACGGAGCGCGACGGCGAGCGGACGCGCAACGACCGCCTCGTCGCTGTTGCCGCAAAGGCTCGCACGCATGAGCGTGTGCGCTCGCTCGGTCAGCTCGACGCACGCCTCGTCGAAGAGATCGAGCACTTCTTCGTCTCGTACAACGAGATCAAGGGGAAGACCTTCGAGCCGCTTGGTCGTCATGGGTCGCGGCGAGCGCGCGAGGTTGTTGAGGAGGGCATCAAGTTGTTCAGGCGGAAGAAGCGCGCGAAATAGTGTCAGTGTCGCCTGCTGCAAATAGCGTGCACAAAAAAAGGAAAGCTGCCGACGATGTACGTCGGCAACTTCCCTGCCTTGCGAGATTGAGATCGCTCCTAGCCGCGCTGGTGCTGAGGCGTCGGCGGGCGGCGCTTCTTCTTGTTGCGCTTGCGCGCCAGCGCCGATTTGAGCTTCGCCTTCTGCCCCTTCGACATGAAAAAGGCGTGCTTTTTGGCGTCCTTGATGATCTCTTCGGTCATCACCTTACGCTTGAAGCGGCGCAGCGCGCTCTCGATTGACTCACCCTGGTTGACGTGAACTGATGCCATCTCTCTTCAATGCTCCAATCTTTCAAAAACAACGCCGGATATTATGCCCCGTGCGGGAGCAAAACGCAAAACCCGAAGGCGGCACAACGTTTTTTCGTCGGCGTTCGGACAACGAAACCCGACCACATTTCATCTCTTTTCCCCCGTCCTAATTTCACAGGTATCCCGGTTCAACTTTTGATATTCCGACTCACGAGTAGAAATATTATAATGACCACCCTCGCGCATCGCCGCCTCGCCCCGATCATTTCTCGCTTGCTCTCTTCCATGAAGCGAAAACATATCTGCGCGCTCTCGGTCGCCGCCGCCGCGCTGCTCGCGCTCGCCCTCCAACTCGTGCCCCCGTCCGGGGCTCAGAGCGAGCGGACGATATCGCCCCGGCAGTCCGAACAACACCGCGCGCCGGGGGCTTCGCGGGGCGGCGCAGACGGAGCGCAGACTCGCGCCAACGCGCCCGACCCTTCGACTCAAGCTAAGGTTAGCTCGGCTTACGGGCAGCTCCCCATCGGGTTCGTCGCCAACGCAGGGCAGTTCGACTCGGACGTGAAATTTTCGTCACGCGGCGGCGGCTACCAGCTCTTCCTGACTCCGACTGAAGCTGTCCTCGAACTCAGCAGCCACGCGACACAGAACACCCGCCGCGCCGCGCCGTCAGCCGAGCAAGGTGTGGACTCTGCGCCCGAGCGACGCGCCGTGCTTCGCCTCAAGCTGCAGGGCGCGGCGCGCGAAGCGCGCGTGAGCGGCGAGGGGCAGTTGCCGGGGCGAATCAATTACTTGATCGGAGACGATCCGGCGAAATGGCGAACCGGGCTGCCCGCCTTCGCCAGAGTCCGTTACGCGGGCGTCTATCGCGGCGTCGATCTCGTTTACTACGGCAACCAACGCCAGCTCGAATACGACTTCATCGTTGCCCCGCGCACAGACCCGCGCCGCATCCGGCTCAAGTTTGAAGGCGCGCGCGAGGTGACGACGGACGAAGAGGGACAACTGCTCTTGCGCGCCGCCGATGGCTACGTCACCCAGCGCAAGCCGGTGGTCTATCAGACGGTCGCAGGCATACGCCGCGAGGTCGCTGGTCGCTACGTCGTCAACGCGCGCGGCGAGGTTAGTTTTGCCGTCGGCAACTACGACCGCAGCCAGCCGCTCGTCATCGATCCCGTCCTCAGCTACGCGACCTACCTCGGCGGCTCGGCGGACGATCAGGCGAACGGCGTCGCCGTGGACGCGAACGGTAACGCATACGTTGTCGGACAGACTAGCTCGACGAACTTCCCCACTACGGCGGGCGCGTTGCGCTCCACGAAGACAGACTTTGGGTCGGATGCCTTCGTCGCGAAGCTCAACCCGGCGGGCACGGCGCTCGTCTACTCCACTTACCTCGGCGGCGCTTCCAGCGACATCGCCTACGGCGTCGCGGTGGACGCTGGCGGCGCGGCTTACGTGACGGGCACGACCTCCTCGGCTGACTTTCCGCACACGAATGGCGCACCGCAGTCCGCGAAGTCGGGCGGCTTCGACGCCTTCGCCGCGAAGCTCGACGCGAGCGGCTCGTCGCTCGTCTATTCCACTTTCATCGGCGGCGTCAACGGCGAAACAGGCTACGGCGTCGGCGTCGATGCTGGGGGCAACGCCTACGTCGCTGGCTCCGCTGCTTCGCCCTCTATCAACGGCACGACGCTGCCCAAGCACGGCAGCCCCACCTACAAGAGCGCCGACGCGGGCGGCACCTGGGCGGCGAGCAGCAACGGCATCGCCGACGCTGGGATCACCAGCCTGACCGTCGATCCGACCAACTCCTCGACGCTCTACGCGGCGGGCTCCGTCGTCCTCAAGAGCACGGACGGGGGCGCGAGTTGGAGTGCGACCCCGCCGCTCCTCTTTTCGCCAAACAACGTCGCGACGCCGCGTTCGATCACGGTCGATCCGACCGCGCCGGCGACTCTTTATGCCGCCACGACGCTCGGTCTCTACAAGAGCACAGACGGCGGCAACTCTTGGGTGGAGAGCGACAACGGGTTTTCGGGCTCGGCAATAAGCAACTACTACGTGCTCGTCGATCCGAGCAGCCCCGCGACGCTCTACGCGGGCACGCTGCGCGGCATCTACAAGAGCACCAACGGGGGCTCGTCGTGGGTCGCGGCGAATAACGGTCTCACGTTCTCGCCGCCGACCGTCTATAGGCTTGCCTTCGATCCGACCAACTCCGGCACCATCTACGCCGCCACGGCGCGCGGCGTCTTCAAGAGCACGAACGGCGGCAACAGTTGGACTCCCGCCAGCACCGGACTTCCCGGCTCTCCGTCCCTCCCGATTGTCTCCCTCGCAATCGATCCGGCTTCGCCGAACACCCTCTACGCCGCCTCCCAATTTGCGGGAGTCTTCAAGAGCACGGACGGCGGCGGCAGTTGGAGTGCCGCTAACAACGGGCTCACCGCCACGTTTAACGGCACGCCCTCTGTCCTCCCGACTAATGCCGTCGCCATCAATCCGCTCGCGCCCGCCACGCTCTACGCTGCCACCAACCTCGGCGTCTATAAGACGACGGATGGCGGCGCGACGTGGGCGGCGAGCAACAACGGGCTCGCCAATAAGATCATCAACGGAGTGGTCGTTGATCGCCTGACGCCCGCCAACGTTTACGCCGCGACGAGCAGCGGCTCGGAGGCGTTCGCCGCCAAGATCAATCCGGGCGGCACGGCGTTCGGCTACCTCGCCTATCTCGGCGGCAACGAGAGCGACTACGCGCGCGGCGTCGCCGTTGACGCCGCGGGCAACGCCTACCTCGCGGGCGTGACCAACTCGTCGAACTTCCCCACCGCGAACGCGGCGCAGCCCGCGAGCGGCGGCTACACGGATGCCTTCGTCACAAAGCTCGACGCGGGCGGCTCAGTCGTCTATTCCACTTATCTCGGCGGCGGCGATTTCGACGAGGCTGCCGCGGTTGCCATCGACGCTTCGGGGCGCGCCTACGTCACGGGCGACACCTTCTCCAACAACTTCCCCACGACCGAGACGCGCAAGCCGCAAGATACTACGTTCCTCGACGCCTTCGTCGCGCGGATCGGCGCTTCCGGCTCTACCCTCGACTACTCTTTCCTCCTCGGCGGCGGCGGCATGGATCAGGGCTTCGGCATCGCGGCGGACGCGGGCGGCAACGCCTACGTGACCGGCACGACCAGCTCCACGGACTTCCCTGCAACTGGCTCCACGCAAGCCTGCTCCAACTCCGCCGGCGACGCCTTCGTCACGAAGCTGAGCCCGGCGAGTGCGGTCATCTATTCCACCTGCATCGGCGGCGGCGGCAGTGAGCAGGGCTTGGCAATCGCCGCCGCAGCGGGCGGGGCTTACGTCGTTGGCGTGACCAACTCGTCGAACTTCCCGACGACCTCTTCGTCACTGCGACCGATGCTCGGCGGCGGCACAGACGCCTTCGCCGTGCGCATCGGTT
>JAVXVR010000401.1:0-9518 GCA_032230165.1 Acidobacteriota bacterium
TGTGCCGATCCTGCGCCCGCCCGTCTCGCTCACGTTCGCGCAGACGATGAACCTGTTGCAGCGCGAGGCTGCGCGGCGAGACTGCGACGCGCTGCTCTTCATGCACAACGACGCCGAAGCCTCCGAGGGCACGCCCGAAAAATTGCTGTCTGTGATCGCTGAAGCGCACGCCGCGCGCCGACGCTGGGGTGCAGTCTTCACACACTACGACACCTTCGCCGCGTTCAACCTGGAAGCCACGCGCGTCGTCGGCGAATGGGACGCCGCGCTGCCGCAATATTTTTCCGATAACGACTACTACCGACGCGTCCGGCTCGCTGGCTACGAGATCATAGACACGGGGTTGCCCGTCATGCACCACAACGGTGCGAGCAGCACTGTCAAGAGCGAGCCGAGCCGATCCTTTTTGAACGGCGTCACGTTCCCGCTCTACGGCAGCTACTACGCGGCGAAGTGGGGCGGCTCGCCGGGCGTTGAGCGTTTCGACTGGGCTTTCGACGGCGCGCTCTCAATCGCCTTCGTCGAACATCTACGCAACAGCGAGCTGTTCCGGCAGCTCGCCGACACTTACGAGACGAACGAGGGCAACATCCTCGAACGCGCCGACCAGCGCACGACTGCCGCGCAGGTCGAAGCCATTCGTCTCGCGCTGCGCCTCGCGCGCCCGCGCCGTGTGCTTGAAACGGGCACGAACAAGAGTCTTTTCGGCTACCTGCTGTCGCACCTCGCGTGCGGCGTGACGCTCTACACCTTCGACGGCGACCCGCGCGCGGCGCGCGGCGTCGAACTGCTCAACGACGGTCAGACGAACGTGCGCTCAATGTTCACCCTCGGCGACACGAAAGAGACCCTCGCTGATTTCGCGGAGGAACAGATTGACCTTGCGTGGATCGACGGCGGGAACGACAGTGCCACCGCGCTCAGCGATCTACGCCATGCCGCGCGGCTGCGCGTGCCGCTCGTCGCGGTTGACGACGCGCGGACGATGCCCGAAGTCGCACGCGCTGTCGAGCACGTGCTTGCGGAGAGCGACGACTACGAGTCGCTTCCCAACCCTTTCTACTCGCACGACGAGCGCGGCATCGTCTTCCTGCGACGCCGCGTGGAGAGTTGAGCGAAGGAGCGCTGCCGCGCGATGCGAGAGAGATGCGGAGAGACCGTTCTGGTTCATCTCGCCGCGGGCGTCGGCAACGTCGTGCTCGCGACGCCGCTGCTGGTCGCGCTCAGTGATCTGGGGCTCACCGTGGACGTGCTTCTCGGCGCGGACTATGCGGAGACGGCGGAGCTGCTCGGCGGCTGGTCGGTCGTGCGCGAGGTCTTCGCTGGCAATGCGAGAGTCGCGCGCTGGCGCGAATACGACGCGCTCGTCCCCGCCGTCCCGCCCTTCTACTGGTCGCGCTTCGCGCGCCTCTACGCGAGAGATGCGCGCGCCATCAAGCGTCCGCCCGCATCGCTCTTCTACAGGGACGAGCAGCAATTCTATCTCTCGTTCGCACGTCGGCTCGGCGCAAACGAGGCGGCTTATCCCGCCTACCGCCTGCCCATCGCGCCCGCCGAAAATTTCGGCGTCTGCGGCGCGACGCTCGTCATCGCTCCCGGCTCGAAGAGCGGCGAGATGCGCGCCAAGCGCTGGGGCGGCTTCGCACGGCTCGCAGAGTTATTCGCAGACGTGGTGGTCGTCGGCACGAACGAAGACTTGCGTACGAGCGCGGGCGCGACTCTGAAGTTCCCGCCGCACGCGCGACTCTTCATCGATCAACTTACGCTTAGAGAGACCGCCGGGCTGCTCGCCTCAGCAGGCGTGGTCGTGGCTAACGACAGCGGGCTCGCGCACGTCGCGGCAGCAGTGGGCACGCCGACCGTGATGATCTTCGGTCCCACGCCAGACGCGACGCTCGGTCGGCTCGCCGCGAACGTCGAGGTCTTGCGCGCTGGACTCGCGTGCGAGCCGTGCTGGTTCGGCGCGCGCTTCAAGGCGTGCGACGCGCGACTCACGTGCCTCAGCGAAGTCTCGGTCGAGCGGGTCGCGTGCGCGGTGAGAAAATTCTTGCGCCCCGGCGAGGAAGAAGAACGCGCCGACCCGCCGCACGCATGCCACACACAACCTGCTCTCTCGCATCCTGCCGGAAGCTAATCCTCTCACCGCATCGAACAAAGCAGCGAGCGCAATCAGATCAGTCAACACGCCGCGTCGTTTGTCGCCTTCGCCTTCGCGCGAGAATTATGTCCGTTGTCCGCCGGATGTGGTTTATACTCGCGCGCGCAATTCACCCCGCCGATCAAGTGCAGCCCGATTCACGTCCGCCAAGTCTATGACGCACGAAGACCATGAGCGTTTAGAGCCACAGCCCAGCGAGGGGAAGGGCAGCAGCTCCGGCGAAGGCGACGAGCGTTTCCTCGCCTTTGCTGAAAACGCCTCGGATGCCATCGTCGTCATAGACGAGTCGAGCACGATCCGTTTTGCCAACCGAGCCGCCGGGGATACTTTCGGCTACGCGGTTGATGAGTTGTGCGGCGCGAGCCTCACGACGCTCATGCCCGAGTACATACGCCACCTCCACCGCGCCGGGATGAGCCGCTACCTTGAGACGGGCGAGCGGCACATCTCCTGGCGCGGTGTGGAGCTTCCCGGTCTGCACCGCGACGGGCACGAGCTTGAGCTGGAAATCTCCTTCGGAGAATTCTTCAAAGACGGGCGGCGACACTTCACCGGCATCGCGCGCGACATTTCGAGACGCAAACGCGCCGAGCGCATACGCACGGTGCACCACGCTGTGACGCGCGCGCTCGTCGAGACGGCGGGCGTGAGCGGGACAATCGTGCGCGTCCTGCAAGCCGTCGGCGAGCATTTACATTACGAGGTCGCAGAATACTGGGGCGTGGACGAGGCGGATGGCGTGCTGCGCTGCGCCGAGAGCTGGCACGCGGCGTCGCTCAACTTCGACGAGTTTGACGCCAGCAGTCACGCGCGCGCGTTCCGCCGCGGAGAGGGGCTGCCCGGCAGGGTCTGGGCGTCGGGCGAGGCAGCGTGGATCGCCGACGTGCGCAGCGACGACAACTTCCCGCGTGCTTCGGTCGCCGCAAGGGAGGGCATTCACGCGGGCTTCGCCTTTCCTGTGCGAATGGGCGGCGAGGTGCTCGGCGTGATGGAGTTCTTCAGCCGCGAGGCGCGCGAGCCCGACGAAGAGCTGCACGCGTTGATGTCTTCCGTCGGCAGCCAACTCGGACAACTCATCGAGCGCAAGCGCGCCGGAGAGTCTCTGCGCCGCGCCGAAGAAGCGCAACGCTTCCTCGCCGAAGCGAGCGAGCTGCTCTCCTCCTCGCTCGACTTCGAGACGACACTTCAGTCGGTCGCAAGCCTCGTCGTCCCGCACCTCGCGGACTTGTGCGCTGTCCACATCGTCGAAGAAGACAAGAGCATACGACCCATCGCCGTCGCGCACGCCGATCCGGCGAAGGTGCAGATCATCTGGGAGTTGGAAAAAACTTACGCGCAGGATTTGGACGCGCCGACGGGCGTCCCCAAGGCGATCCGCACGGGCGTCTCGGAGCTGTACGCTGAAGTGCCGTTGCCGCAAACGGAGACGAGCGCGCACGGGACGGAGCGCATTAACCTCGCGCTGCAACTCGGCATCAGATCGGTGATGATCGTACCGATGCTCGCGCGCGGGCGGCGACTCGGCACGATCACTTTCGCCACTGCCGAATCGCGCCGCCGCTACGCCGAAAACGATCTCGCCCTCGCCGAAGACCTCGCGCACCGCGCCGCCCTCGCCGTAGATAACGCGCGGCTCTACCGCGAGGCGCAGGAGATCAATCGCCTCAAGGACGAGTTCCTCGCCACGCTCTCGCACGAGCTGCGCACGCCTCTGACGGCGATCCTCGGCTGGGCTGGGTTGCTCAGGAGCGTCCCTCTCGACGCCGAGACAGCCGCCAGTGCGCTCACCACCATCGAGCGCAACGCGCGCGCGCAGAAGCAACTCATAGACGATCTGCTCGACGCCTCGCGCATCATCACGGGCAAGCTCCGTCTCGACGCGCGACCGACGCGGCTCGCGCAGGTCGTCGAGGCTGCGATTGAAACTATCCGCCCGACGGCGGCGGCGAAAAACGTCGAGCTGCGCGTCGAGTTGGAAGATGACACGAGCCTCGTCGCGGGCGACCCCGACCGCTTGCAGCAGGTCGTCTGGAATCTGCTCTCGAACGCGGTCAAGTTCACGCCGCGCGAAGGTCGCGTCGAGGTGAGCCTCGTGCGCGATGGCGACGACGCGGTCTTCGCCGTCGCGGACACGGGCATCGGCATCAACCCGGAGTTTCTGCCGCAGGTCTTCGACCGCTTCCGCCAGGCGGACGCTTCGACCACGCGCGCCTTCGGCGGGCTCGGTCTCGGTCTCTCAATCGTGCGCCACCTCGTCGAGCTGCACAATGGAATGGTCGCGGCTGAAAGCCTCGGCGAGGGGCGCGGCGCGACCTTCCGCGTCCGCCTGCCGCTCATCCCGCTCGCGCGCCGCGAGGATGCAATGGCAGAGAGCGCGACCCGAGCGGCGGGCGATGACGAACAAAAAACTCTAAGCGGCGTGCGCCTGCTCATCGTTGATGACGACGCTGATACGCTGCTCATGCTGCGCAAGGCTCTAGAGCGCTACGGCGCGCGCGTGACCACTTGCGTGTCTGCGCGCGAGGGGTTTCACGCGCTTGAAGCCGCGACGTTCGACGTGCTCGTGAGCGACATCGGGATGCCCGGAGAAGACGGCTACCAGTTTATGCGGCGGATCAGGGAGCGCGAGCAAGAGCGTGGCGAAGCAGCGCTCCCCGCGCTCGCGCTCACAGCATACGCGCGCCAAGAGGACGCAGACGAGGCGCTCAAAGCGGGCTTCCAGACACACATGGCGAAGCCTATTGCGCCCGAAGAGTTGATGGAGGCTGTGGCGAAGCTGGCGCGTCGCAAGGTTACTTCTTCCGACCGATCTCTCTGAAGCTGATGTTCAAGATCGGGTATTCCTTCCAGTCCTTGTAGTCGTAGTGCCACCACTCCGGCTCGTAAACCTGAAAGCCTTCCGCTTCCATCTCTCTGCGTAACAGGTCGCGCGTCCGTCGCTGCTCGGCTGATCCGCCAGCGTAGTTGATGTGCGAGCGTTCGGTCATCTCGTCGTATGCGCCGGTCATCTCGATCTCCCTGCCGGTCTTGAGATCGTAGAGCGAGAGATCGACGGCGCAGCCGCGATTGTGGCGCGAGCCCTTCGCCGGGTCGGCGACGAAAACTTTTTTGTCGGCGGGTGTGGCGTCCCAGAAGATTTTCGTCACAGACCACGGGCGGTAGCCGTCGAAGACGAGCAGCCCGTAGCCTTGCTTGCGTAGTTTTTTACTGACGCGCACGAGCGCCTGCGCGGCTGGCTTCTGTAAGAAGGCGCGCGCCACGGTGTAGACCGGGCGACCGAGGAAGTTGTTCGCGGTGGCGTAACGTATGTCGAGCTTGATCGTCTTGTCGAGCTTTCTCAGCTCGACGAGTTCGGGCTGGCGAAACTTACCCTCCTCGCGCGGCGGCTGATCCTGCGCGCGGGCATGTGCGGAGAAGAGAAGTAGCGCGGCGAGCGCGACGACGAGGCGCGCGCCGCGTGATTGAAGATCGCTTCTTTGTGATCGGTGCTCGCCCTTTCGTTTACGTCCGTGCGTCGAAATCATTTCGTCCCCTTCAATTCGTCGAGCGCCGAGCCTAAACGCGAGAGACCTTCGCGGAAAATCTCAGGCTCGAGCGCGAGACCGACGCGGAAGTGTTGGGGCTCCTCGAAGAACCTGCCGGGCACGAGTGAGGTCTCGTACTTTTCGGCGAGCAGCGCGCACAGGCGGTCGGGATCACCCACGAGCAGTCGCGGGAACGAGACCGTGCCGTGCTCGGATGGCGGCGCTTCGAGGTCTCCGGCGCGCGCGGCGAGAAATTCGTTGAAAAGCGGGCGATTCTCCGCGAGCAGAGCGCGCGACGACGCGGCGACGCCGTCGAGATTCGCGAGCGCGACGACCGAGAGGCGCTCCGCAGGGTGCGGCTGCATCACGCCGAAGATGTCGTTCAAGCGCCACATCCTCTGCGCCAGCTCCGGCGCGGCGACGATCCAGCCGCAGCGCAGACCGCTCAAGCCATAGGCTTTCGTCAAACTGCTCGTCACGACGAAGTGCTCGCCCAAGTGGAACGACGAGCGCGGCGCGGCGTCGAATGCCGCGTCCAAGTAAACTTCATCAACGAGCACGCGCGCGCCGACCCCGCGCGCCATCTCGCCGATCTCGCTCAAGGTCGCGTCGTCGGCGAGCGCGTTCGAGGGGTTGTGCAGATTCGTGATGATGATCAGTTTCGTGCGCGGCGTGATGGCGCGTTCGACTTCCGCCGCGTCGAGCCGGAACTGCTTCGCGGCTGGTCGCGCGAACCTGCGAATCTGCGCGCCGAGGTAAGCAGCCGTCGCGAGCAGCGGCTCGTAGGCTGGCTGCTCGATCAAGACCTCATCGCCCGGATTAATGAGCGCGGCAAACGCGAGGTGGTTCGCCATCGAAGTGCCGTTCGCTGCGACGATGCAGTCGGGCGTCGTGCTGCCTTTGCGCGCTAAGGCTTCTTGCAGCGGCGGATAGCCGTAGAAGCTCGCGCCCGATAGCTCTATGTCGGAAAGCTCGACGGGGAGATCGGCGAGCTTGTAATGGCGCATCCCGCTATTGGCGAGGTTGTAGCGCGATGCCGATTGCGCGGTCTTCGCCCAGTTGATGTAAACCGATCCCATCACACGCCCCTGCTCTTGCGCCGCGCTCATAAAATTTTTCTCCTTTGCCTTGACCAGAAAAGATAGGCGGGCACGCCCGCCGCGAGAATCAGCAGACCGCGTGCGCTGTCTGCAAAGCTTTTATAGATCGTGCTTGCGACGACGATCCAGCACGCCGCGACGAACAACGCGGTCACAAACGGATGACCCGGCACGCGAAATCGCGACGCATCGTGCGCTTCGTCAAATGTTTTTTCAAGCCCTGCACCCGTCGTCGTGCGCGTTGCGCCTCGGCGCGCCTCGGCATCGTCACCGCGCGTCGCGCGCCGGCGCAGGATGAAGAGCGAGAGACCTGTCAGACCGAAGAAGATGAAGTCAACCGAGACGACATAGTTGAGAATCTGATCGTAGCGCTTCGATGCGGCGATCAGGATCGCAAAGATTCCCTGTAGCGCAATCGCGACGACGGGCACGCGCGTACGCGCGCTCACGCGTGCGACGGTGCGGAAAAAGAGTCCGTCCTCCGCCATCGCGAAATAGACGCGCGGCGCGGTGAGCATCCCTTGACTCAGGAAACCGAGTGTCGAGACGGCGATCCCAGCGGCGATCAGTTTTGCGCCCGTCTCGCCGAGCGCGAGCCGCATGACGGACGAAGCGGGCGTCGCTGTCTGAGCTAAGCCTTCCGAGCCGAGCGCGCCGATGCAGACGAAGTTGACGGCGAGGTAGAGCGTGACGACGCCGACGACGCCGAAGATGAGACCGCGCGTGAGATCGCGCGCCGGACGTCGCATCTCGCCCGCGACGAAGCCGGAAGTCTGCCAGCCGCCATAAGCGAACATCACAGGCGTCAGCGCCGCGCCGAACGCCGTCAAGAGATCGAGCGACGCAGGTCGGTCGAGCACTGGCGTAAGTGTCGCGCCGCGCGCGCCTGCGAACACCAGACCGCAGACGACGAGCGCGATGATCGCGGCGATCTTCAAGACCATCAGCGCGCTCTGGAGCGTTCCGCCCGCGCGCACGCCGAGACAGTTGATTAAAGTCAGGACGGCGAGCGCAATCGCGGCGACCCACCAGTCGCTCAGGGGCGCGTGTGTCAACTCAATGAAATATCGCGCGAAGGTGACGGCGACGGCAGCCATCCCGCCCGTCTGCACGACGAGCAGCAAGACCCAGCCGTAGAGGAACGCGACCGACGGGTGGAAGGCTTCGCGCAGATACGCGTACTGCCCGCCGACTTCCGGTAAGCGCGCGGCGAGTTCCGCATAGACGAGCGCGCCCGCCAGCGCGACCGCGCCGCCGAGCGCCCACGCGCCGAGCATCAACGCGGGCGTATGCACGCGCTGGGCGACGACGTGCGGGTTCATGAAAATCCCCGCGCCGACGATGCCGCCCATCACGAGCATCGTCACATCGAAGAGTCCGAGACGCCGCGCGAGTTGCGTCGGGCGCGCGCCTTCGGGCGCGGCTTGCGTCGCGGGGCGCGCGCCTGTTAAATCGTTCGCGCTTCCGTTCGTGTGACTCGACTTCATAAATTTGAGCGGCGTGGATTCTACTACAGTTCTCAACAGGCATCGCCGTCCCGGCAAGATTTAACCCCGCAAGCGAGATCATCGTTTGTCATCAAACGCAGACAGCAACACACAGGTTTGGAAGTACGGCGCGCTCGCAGCCGTCGCCATCCTTCTGCTCGCGCTCGCGCCGCAAGCTCACTTCCGGCACGCTCGCGGCGCAAACTGGCACGGCGAGTTCGCCTACGCGCACGGCGACGAGGTGACTTACGCCGCATACGTCAACGCGCTCATTGACGGGCGACCGCGCCGAAGCGACCCGTACGCGGGGCGCGACGAGCGCGCGGGCGAGCCACTGGCGGAGTCTTACATCTCGATCCAGTTCGTGCCGCCGCTCTTCGTCGCGCGAGCCGCGCGCGTGTTTGGTCTCGACACGGCGCGCGCCTTCGTGTGGCTCGCGGTCGCCGCGTCGCTCGCGTGCGCGCTCACGCTCTTCTGTGCGCTCGTGCAAATCCTGCGCGACGGGCGGCTCGCGGCGGCGGGCACGCTCGCCACGCTCTGCCTCGCCTCGTCGAATCAACTCTTCGATCACATCTTGCGCCACGCCGCGTCGAACAACTATCTGCCGTTCATGCGGCTCTATGTCCCTGCGGCGGCGTTCCCCGTTTTCTTCGCGTTCGTCGCGCTTGTCTGGCTCATGCTCGTGCGCGAAGGTCGCATCGCGCTCGTCGCCGCGTGTGGGGCGGGGCTCGCGTTTGCGCTGCTCGTCTTCTCATACTTCTATCTGTGGACGACTGCTGCCGCGTGGACGCTCGCGCTCGCCTCTGTGTGGTTCTTCGCGCGACCCGCCGAGCGTCGCAGACTGATCTCGCGCTTAGCGATTGTCTGCGTCTTCGCCGTCGCAGCGCTCATGCCTTACGCGCTGCTGCTCGCGCGGCGCGCGGCGAACACGGACGAGGGATTGTTACTCACGAAAAGTTTTCGTCCAGACCTGTTTCGCTTCCCTGAGCTGGTCGGCGCAGCGACACTCATCGCGCTCTTCTTTGCCGCGCGGCGCGCGCTCGTTGACTGGCGCGACCGCGCGAGCCTCTTCGCGGCGGCGTGTGCGCTGACGCCGTTCGTCGTCTTCAATCAACAGGTCTTCACCGGTCGCTCGCTCCAGCCGTTTCACTTCGGGATGTTCAGCGCAAACTATGTAGCCACGCTCGGCGCGTTCCTCTGCGCCGCGCTCGTCTGCCGCGCGCAGTTTGCGCGGAGGCGAAACAGCAAG
>JAVXVR010000626.1:0-2888 GCA_032230165.1 Acidobacteriota bacterium
GCGGGTAATTCTTTGATCTTCTCCGCCACGCGCCGCTTCGCTTCCGCGAGCGTCTTCGCGCCATTCAGATCGACGCGCGCGAGCGAGAGCCCGCCGTTCAGGAAATGCAAATGTGCGTCGTTGAAGCCGGGCGTGACGAGGCGACCTTGCAGGTCAATCGTCTGCGCGCCCGTGAAATGCGACTTGATCTCACTGTCCGTGCCGACCGCGACGATGCGCTCGCCGTCAATCGCCACAGCCTGCGCGATTGCATACTGCTTGTCCGACACGAAGACTTTGCCATTGAAGAGGACGAGGCTGACGCGGCGTTGACCTGCGGCGCGCGCCCTCTGCGCCGTCGTGTGCGGCGCGGCGAAGGCGAAGGCGACGACGAGCGCAACTGTGAGTGCGAGCAGGCGACGTGAATTGATCATGGCAATCTGAAGCGTCGAAGCGGGAAGCTCGTGCGAACCGGCGGCGTTGTTATACCACTGTTCGGGGAATGTTTGTAGAGCCTTGCGGCGCGGCGCGTGTGCGGCGTGGTCGGCGTTGAAACGCGCACGGCGCGGCATGATATCATCGCCGTCATCATGCGAATCCTTGTCACGGGCGGGGCGGGCTACATCGGGAGCGTCGTCGCCGAAGAATTAATCAATGACGGTCATGCCGTCACAGTTTACGATAACTTGTCGAAGGGTCATCGCGCTGCGGTGCACACGCAGGCGAGTTTCGTCCAAGCCGACCTGCACGACGGCGAGACTTTGCGCCGCACGCTTCGCGCCGAGCGGATCGAGGCGGTCATGCACATGGCTGCGGACGCGCTCGTCGGCGAGTCGGTCACGAACCCCGCGAAGTATTACGCCAATAATCTTGTCGGCGGGCTTTCCCTGCTCGACGCGTTGCGCGAAGAGGGTGTGCGCCGTCTCGTCTTCTCTTCGACGTGCGCCGTGTACGGCGAGCCAGCGCGCGTGCCGTTGGACGAGGAGTTGCCGAAAGAGCCGCTCAATCCTTACGGCGAGTCGAAGCTCGCCTTCGAGGGCGCGCTCAAGTGGTACGCGCGCGCCTACGGCTTAAACTACGTCGCTCTGCGCTACTTCAACGCGGCGGGCGCGACGCGCGAGCGCGGCGAGCAGCACGAGCCGGAGTCGCACCTCATCCCCATCGTCCTCGAAGTCGCGGCGGGGCGGCGCGCTGGCGTAGAAATCTACGGCGACGACTACCCGACGCGCGACGGCACGTGCGTGCGCGACTACATACACATCCTTGATCTCGCGCGCGCGCACATTCTCGCGCTCTCTGTGCTGGACGAGCGCAGCGACGTGTTCAACTTAGGGTGCGGCGGCGACGGCTACACCGTTAAAGAAGTGATCGAGGCGGCGCGCGAGGTAACGGGGCGCGAGATCGCGGCGCGCGTCGCGCCGAGGCGCGCGGGCGATCCGGCTGTGCTCGTCGCAGCGTCGGAGAAGGCGCGCAGGGAGCTGGGCTGGTCGCCGCAGTTTCAAGACCTGCGCGTCATCGTTGAGTCGGCTTGGGCATGGATGCAGTCGCACCCGCGAGGGTACGAGGACGAAGCGCAGGCGACGGAAGCGTAAGGGCAACGTCGGAAGTCGCCGAGCCGGACGACTACAGGGATGTGCTGAAAACGCGAGAGCCGCGACGACCAATCTGATTGCCGAGCGCGGCGCACTTCGACTCGTAGTGGTCGCGGTCGGTGCGTGGAGGCTAAGGAACGACCGTCACGCTGCCGAACTGTCGGAAATGGCGGTCGAAGGCGAAGGCGGTCTTGATGCCGAGTCTTTCGATGAGGGCTTTACTCGCGCAGTCCGTGAAGCTCCAATCTTTGTCGGCATAGTCGCGAAAAATCTCCCACGCGCCCGTGTCAACGAAGATCATCGCTCATCTCCGGGTAGAGGACGCGGTCGTGTTCCGCGCCGGAGAACTCTTCTGGTGCGCCTTCGAGCGGGAGTTTGGCGATGTCGGCGAGGAGGTGCGCCGCGTCGCGCGGGAAACTTTTACGGCGGGGAAGCAGCACGACATCCAGCTCTTCGCCCTCGTCCAGCTTCAACGGCTCAAGCGGGCGCAGCACGCCCTTTTCATACACGGCTTGAATCTGCCTGCTCATAGGCTCACCTCGATAGCGATTCTATCACAGCCGCCGTTCACAGCGCCCCGCCCTCGACAATCGCGATCTCTTCGGGCGTCAGCCCGTAAAGCTCATAATCAGTTTGGCAGTCGAACGAGGTTGACATAACTGATTGTGTTTGCGAACTTGTCCGCGTCGGTTCTGCCTTAAGTCAGCTTCACGTAAAGACATGCCTCAACTGACGCAAGCGGAGATACGGAACAACGCCGTTTCCTTCGTCCATGAGTGGAGAGGGGAGACGCGCGAGCGCGCCGAGGCGCAGAGTTTCTGGAACGACTTTCTGGCGATCTTCGGCGTGAAGCGGCGGCGCGTCGCCATCTTCGAGAAGGCTGTTAAAAAGAGCAATCAGAACACGGGCGCGATTGATCTCTTCTGGAAAGGCGTGCTGCTCGCCGAGCACAAGTCGCGCGGGCAGAACCTCGATAAAGCTGCGTCGCAAGCCTTCGAGTATGTGGAGAACCTGCCGGAGAACGATCTACCGAAGTGCGTCATCATCTCCGACTTTGAGAACTTCCGCTTATTCGACCTCGACGCGAAAGAGGAGCACGCATTCAAGCTCGAAGAACTGCCCGACCGCATACATCTCTTCGGCTTCATCTCCGGCTACACCAAGCGCACGTACAAGGATCAAGACCCGGTCAACATCGCCGTCGCGGAGAAGATGGGCGAGTTGCACGACGCGCTCCTTGCGAGCGGTTACAAGGGGCACAAGCTCGAAGTCTTCCTTGTACGTCTCGTCTATTGCCTCTTCGCGGACGACACGGGC
>JAVXVR010000007.1:0-9649 GCA_032230165.1 Acidobacteriota bacterium
ATCAGCACTCAGCCAAGCACAGGCTGGATCGGCTGAATGCTGATTGCTGAATGCTGAGTGCTCCTCACCATGAGAGACTGGATCGCTTTGAACATGACGCCGGGCGTGGGACCGCGCGCGGCGGCGAGACTCCTTGAAAGGTTCGGCTCGGCGGAGGGCGTCTTCACGGCGTTGCGCGCGGAGCTTGAACGCCTGCGACTCAAGCCCGAAGCCGTCGAGAGCATCGTCTTGCGCGACCGGCACGAAGAGGCTGCGCGCGAGCTTGAGCGTGTGCGTGAGTTGGGCGCGGACGTGCTTGTACTGGACGACGGGACGTACCCCGCGCTCTTGCGCGAGATCAGTGATCCGCCCGTCACGCTCTACGTGAAGGGCGACTGGGCGGCGTGCTTCGACGCTCCTTGCGTCGCCGTCGTCGGCTCGCGACGCGCCTCGACCTACGGACAGAACGTGGCGACGATGCTCGCGCGCGATCTGGCGAGTCGCGCCGTCTGCGTCGTCTCAGGGCTGGCGCGCGGCATAGACGCCGCCGCGCACAGGGGCGCGCTCGAAGCGGGCGGGCGCACGGTCGCTGTCTTAGGGACGGGCGTGGATGAAGTCTATCCGCGCGATCACCGGAAGCTCGCGGATGAGATTCTCGCGCGAGGCGGCGCGATTGTTTCGCAGTTCCCGCTGGGGACGCCGCCGATCCCGGAAAACTTTCCGTACCGGAATCGGATCATCAGCGGCTTGAGTCTCGGCGTCGTGTTGGTCGAAGCGGCGGAGAACAGCGGCTCTCTCATCACGGCACGGCTCGCGCTCGAACAGTCGCGCGAAGTTTTCGCCGTGCCGGGAAACATCACCTCGCGCAACTCGTTCGGGACGAACTATCTGATCAAGGGCGCGGGCGCGAAGCTCGTCCAGCAGTGGCAGGATGTCGTCGCCGAACTCCCGCAAGAGATCGCCGCGCGCCTGCTCCCGCCGGAGCCGAAGAAGCGGCGCGGCAGAGGCGAAGGCGCGACGGTCGTGCCCGCGGATTTGACGGACGACGAGCGCGCAGTCTTTCGTCTCATCTCGACGGACGAGCCTTCGCACATCGACGCGCTCGCCGCAGAGTCGAAGCTCGGCTTGTCGAGCTTGACGAGCGCGCTGCTCGGTCTCGAAATGCGCGAGCTGGTGCGGCAGTTGCCGGGCAAATGCTTCGTCAGAAAGTTATGAGTAGGCGTGCGCTTGAATATCAAAAGCAGGAGGATGGTGATGAAGGTCTCTTCTCTTTCTTGCGCTGCGGCTCTGTGGCTCGCCCTCGCCTGCGTGCTCGCCGGGTGCGGCAGCAAGCCTGAACCGTCCACTACTTCGGACTCATCCGGAGCTGGCGGACGCGCGGCGTCAGGTCAACCCACGGCGCAGGGGGGCAAAGCCGGTGACGCGGCATTGGACGAAGCCGGACGGATCATGGCTGAGGCGATCAAGCGCCGCGCGGCTCCCTCCGGCTCGCCTCGAACACCAGCAGAAGCCGTGCTGGGGGCGACCCCGACTCCGACGCTTGGCGCGCGCCTCGGTGTTGCGGGGCAGCCTTTCACCTCATTCGATGGGCGGTTCATCGTCACCCCTCCACCGGGATTTCCCGCTTTCGAGCGGAGTACCAACCTTCTGTCTGACGGGAAGATAGAGTTGCATCTCTTCCGCTCTGAGTTTCCCGGCGGAAGCGCCGCGATTATCGTCGGATATAATGACTTATCAGAGAGCGCCGCGAATCGCCCCCCACAGGAGTTGCTGGAAAAGACGCGCGACGGCGCGTTGAAAGAAGTCAACGGAACGCTGGAGAGCCAGGAAAACTTAACCGTCAAAGGACGCCCGGCGCTCTCAGCTTACATCTCGATCACCGATCAGCCTTCGGGGAAGCAGGTATATTGCCGCTGGGAGTGCGTCCTTCAGCCGCGGCGTGCTTATTACCTGTGCTACACCACGACCGATAGGGCGGAGCTTAACAGGCAGGAGGTTGAGGCTTTCTTCCAATCGTTCGTGCTGTTAGATTGACCCCGCCCTCGCCGCCCCTCGCCAACCAATCCCGGGCTTCTCGCAGATCGAGAGAACCTATAGACCTCGACCAGACCTCCTATGGCACACGACGTATTCATCAGCCACTCGACGAAGGACAAGCTGGTCGCCGACGCCGTCTGCGCGCGGCTCGAAGTCGAGGGCGTGCGCTGCTGGATCGCGCCGCGCGACATCATGCCGGGCGTGGACTGGGGCGAGGCAATCATTGATGCCATCGGCGCGAGCCGCGTCATGATCATCATCATCTCAGCGAACGCCGTCGCCTCGCAGCAGATCAAGCGCGAGGCGGAGCGCGCCGTCAACAAGGGCGTCGTCATCGTCCCGTTCCGCGTCGAGGACGTGCAGCTCTCGAAGTCGCTCGAATACTTCATTAGTTCCACGCACTGGCTCGACGCGCTCACCCCGCCGCTCGAAGCGCACATCGGGCGGCTCGCCGCGTCGATCAAGGCGCTGCTCTCCAAAGCGGACGGGCGCGAGTTCGTGCCCACGCCCGCGCCCGCCCCGCCACCAGCCGCGAAGCGCAAGCTCCTGCCATTCTTCGTCGGCGGCGGTGTGGCGCTCCTGCTCGTCGGCGCGCTTCTCGTCGCGGGCGTCGCTTACATCGGCTACAGGGCGATGACGAAGAACACCAACGGGGCGCAGGGCAACAGCACTAACCCTTCGCAACCGTCGCGGGGCGCGTCACCAACGAACACGGCGACGCCAACGCCGGAGAGCCCGCAGGAGATCGAGGCGGACAAGACGCGACTGTCCGCGCTGCGCACGACGCTGCTCGTGGCGCAGAGCCGCGGCGACGTGCGCGTGCTCAACCAGTTTCTCGCGGACGAGTTCAGGGAGGTGCAGCCCGACCGTCAGTCGCGCACCAAAGCCCAAATCATTGAAGAAGCGAGCCGCCGCGCGGCGGGCACTGCGCCGCCGTTTAACTACACCATCGGCAGCGTACTCGTGCGCTACTCTGGCACGGGCGACGCCATGATCCTGACCGACTATACGGTCAAGCGCGCCGAGCAGGGACGCGAGGTGGACGAGCATCGGCAGGAGGTCATGATCATGAGGAAAACGTCGGACGGCTGGAAAGCGATGCTCAGCAGGTACACGACCGGGCAATAGTCGCCACTCTACCCGGCAGGCGCGCGCTCTGTCGCCCAAGTCAGCGCGTGCCGTTGAAATCTCGTCCTCAGTCTCTTCACTCCACGGAGCGCGTCTCCTTAGGGCGCGTACCGCAACGCTTCAGCCGATCCACTCGGCTTCGATCATCAGACGCAGCCACTCGCGGTGCTCGGCTTCGAGCAGCCACTCGCACCACCACAGGTCGCGCCAAATCTCTTCGGGACGCGCGTCGTCCCGGCTCAGTCGCTCGCGCAGCATCTCCAGCGCGAAGTGTATGGCGCGGAAGCGCAGCGTGTTGCGGCTGAACTCATAGGCGGAGCGCAAGCCCCGCAAGCCCGCGCCGAAGGCAGGGAGGATGGCGGCGAGGATGATGCAGACGACCGCCAGCGGGCTCGCCCCGCCCGCCCAATTCTTGAAGTAGTCGTCCCAGCCGCTTTCATGAATCTCGAACGCCTCGGCGACGAGGTGGACGAGCGCGAAGAGGACGCTGCCGAAGAAGAGCAGCGGCGGCACGAGCCGTGTTGACCAGTCCCAGCGCAGGTTGCGCTCGGCTTGCTTGAAGAAGTAGCTCCTCTGCGGATCGAGCCGCTTGCGCCGGTAGTAGTCGAGCGCGTCGCGGATGACGCCCGCGTCGATCGCACCGGGAGGGCATAGCGGAACGTCGGGCACTCGCGTCTCTTCCACCCACTCGCGTAGCGCGCTCTCGTCAACGCGATCGATCCTCTCGATCTCCCTCGCGAGTTTCGCCTCCCACTCGCCGCGCCTCGCATCGCTGCCCGCGACGAGCGACGGATCGAGGAGCATTCTGAACTTCAACAAGCGCAGCATCTCTGCCTTGTGCCGACCCACGAGCCAGTGACCCTGGGAGGCGCGGACGATCCCGTAGATCACTGCGCCGACGGCGAAGAGCACCGCGATCAACTCGCCCGCGAAGAGTCCGAGGGCGAGCGACCTGATCAGCCACGTCTGCCCTTCGAGCGGGAGCAGCCGCGTCAGGTGCAGGATCGAGAAGGTGACGGCGAACGTGCCCGCGACGCTGAAGGTGCGGACGATCCGTCGGTGCGCTCTCTGCTGGCGCAGCGCGGCGGCGTCGCTCTCGTTGAAGTGCGCGGCGCAGCGCGCCTGAAAATGCGCGAGGGCGCTCGCCAGTTGCGGCGTGTACCCGGCGGTCTCGGCGGGCGCGTCTTCCATATCGTTGACGGGCGATTCCGCGCCCGTTGGCGGGGCGGCGTCCACGGCGGCGCGCGGGCGTTCGCCGCGGCGCGCACTCTTGTCACGCTGCTTCATCACGCTCCTTCGTCCTTCTCGACTTTGAGCGCCGCGCCCGCGGTCGGTTTCTCGATCCGGAAGCCCATGGCGACAGTCGCCTTCAGCGTCTCCAGCACGGTGTTCAGGTCGTAAGCCTTCTCCGACTCGGACAGCTCTTCGTAGGGGACGAGCGAGGGGTGCTCTTTGCGCTCGTCGTTGCGCGCGTGCCCGTAGCGCCAGCCTTCGCGGAGGCGCTGTCGCGCCCAGACTTCGTGATTGTTGCGTGCGAGGAGCTGGCTCAACCCCAGTAGATCATCGCCCAGCCTGACGCGTGAAGTGTCGATGGGCTCCGGCGTGTAGTCGGCGCGGCTTTCTTCGGGCACGGCGGGCAACCTCGCTTCCCTGCGGCGGTAGTGTTGAGAGCAGAACGGAGGCGCGATTGTAATACCGCCGCGCGGGTGTGTGGAACTATTTTTAACCGCGCCGCGTCGCGCGTGCTCGACCGCGCCACTTGACGGGACTGCCCGGCAGGCACAAAATCGCGGACTCATTCGCACACCCCGCGAAGGGCGGCGCCCGCAGGGCGCGTGGACACGCGCGGTTGTGTCGCGGCGGCGGGCAGTGTTAGTTAATAGAGAGTCCGAGCCAGCCGGAAGGCGTTTGGCGGCATCTAAACGGGTGTCCCGACGGGGAATTTTGGACTTCTTGCGGGTGTTCCGGCGAACACCCCGTTTGCTGTTGAAGGAAGAATAAATGACGAAGAATTTAGTCGTAGTTGAGTCGCCCGCGAAGGCGAAGACGATTGAGAAATATTTAGGGGCGGGCTACCGCGTGCTCGCGTCCATCGGGCATATCAAAGACCTGCCGTCGAAGGGCTTGGGCGTCGATGTCGAGAACAATTTCGAGCCAACCTACGAAGTCATCCCCGACGTCAAGAAACGCAACAACAAGAAGATCGTCGCCGCGCTGAAAGCCGCCGCGAAAGAGGCTGACGCGATCTACCTCGCCGCCGACCCCGACCGCGAGGGCGAAGCCATCTGCCAGCACTTGGCGGAAGAGATCGTGCCCAAGCGTCCGAAGAAGCCCACCTTCCGCGTGATGTTCAACGAGATCACGAAGCGCGCCGTGCAGGACGCCTTCAAAGAGCCGAAGCAGATCGACGCGAACCTCGTGGACGCGCAACAGGCTCGCCGCGTCCTTGATCGTTTGGTCGGCTACAAAGTCTCGCCGCTTCTTTGCCGCACGGTCGGCGGACGCTTGAGCGCGGGTCGCGTGCAGTCGGTCGCGCTGAGGATGGTCGTCGAGCGCGAGCGAGAGATCGAGGCATTCGTCAAGACGGAATACTGGACGGTGACGGCGAACCTCGCGGCGAAACTCCCGCCCGCGTTCGACGCGCGTTTGTTCCGCGTCGGCGATCTGACGGTGAAGACGGGCGGCTTCGATCAGGACGTGAAGAAGAACGAGATTCTGATCGGCAACGAGGAACAGGCGAAAGGGATCGTCGCGGAGGCTGAGCGAGAAAACTTCGTCGTCTCGGAAGTGACGACGAAGGAGCGCAGACGGAATCCTGTGCCGCCCTTCATCACGTCGAAGTTGCAGCAGGAGGCTTCGCGCAAGCTGGGCTTCCCCGTCAAGAAGGCGATGATGGTCGCGCAGAAACTCTACGAGGGTGTGGAGATCGGCGGCAGCGAAGGCTCGGTCGGTCTCATCACCTACATGCGTACAGACTCGACGCGCGTCTCCGACGCCGCGCTCGCGGAGGTGCGCGACTTCATCAACGGTCAATACGGCGGGCAGTATCTTCCCGAAAAAGCTGTTCACTACCGCTCGAAGAAAGACGCGCAGGACGCGCACGAGGCGATCCGCCCGACCGACGTTTCGCGCACGCCCGACTCTGTCGCACAGTACCTGAACAAGGACGAGTTGAAACTCTACCGGCTCATCTGGCAACGCTTCGTCGCGTCGCAGATGACTGCCGCTGTCTTCGACCAGACGACGATTGACATCGCGGCCGGAAGATTCACGTTCCGCGCCACGGGGTCGGTCTTGAAGTTCGACGGCTTCCTCAAAGTTTACGAGGAGGGGCGCGACGAGAAGTCGGACGAGGACGACGAAGCCGCGCGCCGTCTGCCGCAGGTCGAAAAGGGCGAGGCGCTCGGGCTCAACAAGATCACGCCGGAGCAGCACTTCACCGAGCCGCCGCCTCGCTACACAGAGGCGACGTTAGTGAAAGCGCTCGAAGAGAAGGGCATCGGTCGCCCTTCGACGTATGCGGCGATCATGACGACGATTCAGGATCGCGAGTACGTCGAGCGCGTCGAAGGTCGCTTCCACCCGACCGCTCTGGGGACGACCGTCAACGATCTGCTCGTCGCCTCGTTCGACGATCTCTTCAACACGGCGTACACGGCGCGGATGGAGCTGGCGCTCGACGAGATCGAGGAAGGGAAGCTGAAGTGGACGGACGCGCTCAAAGAGTTCTACGGAAAATTCGCGAAGGACTTGAAGGACGCCGAGCGGACGATGCGCGCGGCGAAGCAGCAGGCGATTCCCACGGACGAGATTTGCGAGAACGACGGCGCGCAGATGGTCATCAAGTTCGGTCGCTTCGGACAGTTCCTCGCGTGCTCCAATTATCCCGAATGCCGCACGACGCGCGAGATCGCCAAGCCCGCGACTGCCGGGGCGGGCAACGGCGAGACTGCGAAGGCTGACGGCGCGGCTGCCGGCGGCGCGGAGAGTGAGCAGGCGGAAGAGTGCGAGCTGTGCGGCAAGCCGATGGCTCTCAAGCGTGGACGCTTCGGACAGTTCCTCGGCTGCTCGGGTTACCCCGAATGCCGAAACATACGCAAGATCAGCAAGTCGGGTCAGGTCGCGGCGGCTCCCGTGCCGCTCGACGAGAAGTGCCCGGACTGCGACGCGAATCTCGTCCGTCGTCAGGGGCGTTTCGGCGAGTTCATCGCGTGCTCGAACTACCCGACCTGCAAGTACGTCAAGCGCGAGACGACGGGCATTGCTTGCCCGAAGCCGGGTTGTCGCGGCGAGATCGTGGTGAAGAAGTCGAAGCGCGGGAAAGTCTTCTACGGTTGCTCGGAGTATCCGAAGTGCGACGCCGTGTACTGGGACAAGCCCGTGCAGGAGTCGTGTCCCAAATGCAACGCGCCGTTCCTCTTGGAGAAGACGACGAAGAAGGGCACGACGAAGGCGTGCGCCGTCGAGGGCTGCGGCTACAAGACGGAGGCGCTGCCGACGGTCGCGCCATCGCCGACGACCGCGAGCGAGAGTGGCACACGCCTCTCGCGCTGAATTCTTAAACGAGAATCATCCGAACAAGTAAGGCGGGCGTTCGCGCTCGCCTTTTTCTTTGCGCGCCGCACGAAACAATATGTTTGAGTTTTGTCGCGGATGACTGTAAATAGATGCTTCGGTCTCGGAAGCCATGACGCTCTCGCCCGGCACACAACTCGGTCACTACGAAATCAGCACGCCGCTCGGCGCGGGCGGCATGGGCGAGGTCTATCTGGCGCACGACACCTCATTGCGTCGTCGCCCCGTCGCCATCAAGTTGCTGCCCGCAGAGTTCAGTCGCAACGAGGAGCGGCTGCGCCGCTTCGAGCAGGAGGCTTACGCGGTCGCCAAGCTCAACCATCCGTCAATCGCGCACATCTACGAGATCGGCGAGTCGGAAGGCTTGCACTTCATCGCGATGGAGTACGTCGAGGGCGAGACCCTGCGCGAGAAGATTCACGTCGAGCGCGTGCCGCTGCCGAAGCTTATAAAGTACCTCACGCAGGTCGCCGACGGACTCGCCAAGGCGCACTCGGCAGGGATCGTCCATCGCGATCTCAAGCCCGACAACGTGATGATCGCGCGCGACGGCTACGCGAAGATTTTGGACTTCGGTCTCGCCAAGCTCGTCGAGCCGCAGAAACTTTCCGCCGCGGGCAATGAGGCGGGCGAGGCGGCGACCGCGCTCATGCCGCAACTCTCGACGCCCGGCGTCGTGATGGGCACGGTCGGCTACATGTCGCCCGAACAGGCGCAAGGGAGGGTTAACGAAATAGACCAGCGCTCGGACATCTTCTCCTTCGGCTGCATCCTCTACGAAGCCGCGACGGGACGCCGTGCCTTCGAGGGCAAGGACATGCTCGACTCGCTGCACAGGATCGTGCACGCGCCGACGCCGCAGATCAAAGACTCAAACCCGCTGGCTCCCGAAGAGCTGCAAAGGATCGTGCGCCGGTGTCTGGCGAAAGACCCGGAGCGACGCTACCAGTCGATCAAAGAAGTGGCGATTGAGCTGGAAGAACTGCTCGAGCAGTTGAAGGGCGGGGCGGAGCCGGAACACTCCGTCGCGCCGAGCGCGACCGGCGCAGCGTCAACCGTCACGCAGGCGACTGCCGGGGGCGCAGGCGCGACGGGAATTGAAGCGGCGCGTTCGACGACCAGTGCTGAATACCTCGTCGGCGGAATCGAGCGACATAAGAAGGGCGTCTTCATCGCGCTCGCGATGCTCTTGGTCGCGGCGGCAGGTCTCGCCTACGGGCTCTACCACCTCTTCAGTCACAGGGCGTCGGGTCTTCAGTCAATCAAGATCGTCCGGCTGACCAACAACGGCAAGGTCAGCGAGACCGCCTCGATCTCGCCCGACGGCAAGTACGTGGCTTATGTGGCGGCGGACGATGCGGGGCAGTCGAGCATCTGGGTCAGGCATGTGGCGACGACCAGCAACGTGCAGATCGTTCTCCCGGCAGGAGCCGACGTGGGATTCGGCGCGCCCGTCTTCTCGCCCGACGGCAACTACGTTTACTACCTCAGGAGGGAGCGAAGCGGTCCCGGCGCGCTTTATCAGGTGCCCGTCCTCGGCGGGACTTCTAAGAAGCTGCTCGATGTCGTTAACAACCCCGTCAGCTTCTCGCCCGATGGCAGGCACTTCGCCTTCGTGCGCCGCTACACTGACCTGAGCGAAGACGCCGTAGTGCTGGCGAACACCGACGGCACGGGCGAGCAGAAGCTGGCGACGCTCAAGCACCCCGACTACTTCATCGGCGGCTTGGCGTGGTCGCCCGACGGTAAGACGATCGCCTGCCCGATGGGAGGCTTCACCGGCGGATACTATCGCAGCTACGTCGTCATTCAGGTGGCGGACGGCACGCAACAGCCGCTCACTCCTCACAGGTGGAGTAACGTCGAGCGGGTCGCGGGGCTGTCGGACGGGAGCGGGGTGCTGGTCCCGGTGCAGGAGCAGGCGGCGGCG
>JAVXVR010000207.1:0-6475 GCA_032230165.1 Acidobacteriota bacterium
ACTGCTTACTGCTCACTGCTTACTGCTCACTGCTTCGACCTCTTCTTCGTCGGCGAATTGCAACTCGTAAAGCCTTTTATAGACGCCGCCGTGCGCGAGCAGCTCGGCGTGCTTGCCCGTCTCGATGATGCGCCCGCGCTCGATGACGACGATTGCGTCAGCGCGTCGGACGGTCGAGAGACGGTGCGCGATGACGACGGTCGTGCGGTCGCGCGTCAAATTCGCGAGCGCCTTTTGGACGTAGCGCTCCGACTCCGTGTCGAGCGCGGAGGTGGCTTCGTCGAGGACGAGCACCGAAGCATCGGCGAGCACGGCGCGTGCGATGGCGAGGCGCTGGCGCTGACCGCCGGACAGGAAGATGCCGCGCTCACCGACGATCGTGTTGTAGCCTTCGGGCAACTCCTTGATGAAGTCGTGCGCGAAGGCGACGCGCGCGGCGCGCTCGATGTCTTCGTCGCTCGCGTCGGGGCGGCTGTAAGAGATGTTGTAGCGTACCGTGTCATTAAAGAGCACAGTTTCCTGCGTGACGAGCGCAATATGCTGGCGCAAGAAGGCGAGGCGCGCGTCTCGCAGATCAGTCCCGTCCCAGACGACCGAGCCGGAGACGGGATCGTGAAAGCGCGGGATGAGCTTCGTCAGTGTCGATTTGCCACCGCCGGACTCGCCGACGAGCGCGACCATCTTGCCTGCGGGGATTATCAAGTTTACGTCGCGTAGGATTTCGCGCTCCTCATTCGCGTAAGAGAACGAAACGTGGCGCAACTCGATCTTGTCGGTGAGCGGCGCGAGCGCGACGGCATCTACGCGTTCCGGCATCTCGCAATTTTCGTCGAGCACCTCCCAGACGTGGCGCGCGGCGGCGAGCGCGATCTCCAACGCATTCTGGAGGCGCGAGAGCTTGCGCATCGGATCGTAGGAAGAGATGAGGCAGAAGATGAACGCAAGGAACTGCGCCGCGTCCAACCGACCCGCGACGATCTCGCGTTGCCCGAAGTAGAGCAGCACGGCGACGGCAACCATGCCGATCATCTCAATGGTGGGCGGCGCGAACCCGCTGATCTTCGCCGAGCGTAGGTTGGCGCGCATGATCTGCCGCGCGACGCGGGTGAAGCGTCCCTGCTCACGATCTTCGCCGCGATAAGCTTTGACGATGGGGTGGTTGGCAAGCCCCTCCTGCGCCGTGTCCACGAGTTGCTGACTGCCCTCATACATCTCGCGTGAGAGGTTGCGAAGCCTGCGCCCGAAGTTCGCCGTGAGCCATGCGACGAGGGGCGCGATGAGAAGCGAGCCGATGGTCAGACGCCAGGAGAAATAGAACGATGCGGCGAGGAAAGCGATGAGCGTAAAACTCTCGCGCAGCATGTCGCGCAGCGTGTTCGTCACCGCCGCCTCGATTGCCGCCGCCGAAGAGACGAGACGCGAGACCAGATAGTTCGTCCGGTGTCGCTCGAAGAAGTCAGCCGATTGGCGCAACAGGTGCGCGTATAAATCCTGCCTGAGTCGCAGCACCGACTCCTGACCGATGCGTGCCATCAGATAGGTTGAGAGATACTCCGAGACGCCCTTGGCAAGCGTGAAGACGATCAGCAGCAGCGCGATGGTGCGCAACGCGGCGAAGCCCGTCTCAGGGATCAGGCGTTGAAGATGGAAGATCGTGTCGCTGCGTGCGGGATGAGTCGCGCCCCGATTCAAAGCTTGATCAAACATCGGCACGATCAGTCCGGCGACCGCGCTCTGCACGCCCGCACCCGCGACCATCGCGAAGGTGGCGAGCACGAATTTCCCCCAGTGCGGTTTCAGATAGCCTAAGAGTCGCCTGAGATCGTGCATCGTCCGTTTCGTTGGTTCGTGTAGTGCTCGCGCCAGAAGGGGAAGGGTTGAAGTACGCCGTCGGAAGGAAGACTATACGGACACGGCTCGGCGTGCGTCAAGGTTCGCTCCGGCTTAAAACCGTCTGGCGGAAAGGCTTGACGCCGCGGCACGGCTCGCGCGACGCGACACTTTTTGCTGTGCCGCGCGCTGCTTTGTCTTATAATCAAATCACATTACAATCGACCGCCCGGCAAGCGTGCGCCGAATCCAAGCTCAAGCGGGGGACAAGTGGAACAGTCAAGCCGAAGAATCCTGATCGCCGACGACGACATGAGTATGCGCCTGCTGCTGGCTGGCTACCTGCGTCGTCTGGGCTACGAGATCGTCGAGACCGAGAACGGCGATGAGGCGCTTAAGCGCGCGCTCGCCGAGACGTTCGATTGCTTTATCTTCGACGTGACGATGCCGCCCGGCTTGACCGGACTCGAACTGCTGCGCCGCCTGCGCGAGCGCGACATCCAGACGCCCGCGCTTTTTCTGACCGCGCACGACGAGATCGACAACAAGGTGGCGGGCTTCGAGGCGGGCGCGGACGACTATCTCGTCAAACCCTTCGAGCCGCGCGAGCTGGAAGCGCGCGTCGAGGCGTTGCTGCGTCGCACGGGTCGCGGCGTGGAAAAGGATGGCGAGGCGAAGGAGCGCATCGAGATCGGCAACCTCGTCATAGACAAGCGTCGGCACGAGGTGACGCGCGACGGCGAGCCCGTCGATCTCACGCCGCTCGAATTTCAAATTCTCGAACGGCTCGCGAGCGAACCCGGTCGCGCGTGGTCGCGCAACGACTTGCTCGATCAAGTCTGGAGCACAGATTACGAGGGCTACCAGCGCAACGTCGATCCGCACATCAACCGCCTGCGTCAGAAGATTGAGCCCGACCCGAAGAACCCGCGCTACGTGCTGACCGTGCGCGGCGTCGGCTATAAACTTAACGACACGCTATGAAATCTCAAATGTCTCCCTTGCCCCTGCATGCGAAGACTGCCGCGCTGTTGTTCCTCTGCGCCTTCGCTTTCCTCGTCGCTCCGCTCGCGCTGACTCGTGCGGCGTCCGGCGCGCCACAAGAGCAAGAGATCGAAACCACGGTGGGCTGGGAACCACTGCCCGGCATCACACGCTATCGCCTACAGGTTTCGCGCGACGCGCGCTTCAACGACATCGTCTTCGACGGTGCGGTTAACGGGCTCTCGCAGGTCGTCCCACTCGCGCCGGGCAGGTACTACTGGCACGTCGCGCCCGCCGCGAAGGAGACGGGAAAATTTTCGCGCGTCCGGATCATCGAAGTCGGCAACGCGAGCGCGCGTCCGGTCGCCACGCCGAGTATGCCGCGTCAGGTTGCCCCCACTCCGTCGCCTGTGGCCGCTCCTGTTGCTGCCGTTCCTGTCATTCTCCGACCGACCGCCAGCGTCGGCTGGGAGACCGCGACGGGACGAGTTGAGAGACCCGTGCCCGCGCGTTTGCGTGCGGGGCAACCGCTCGATTTCATCGCCGTCAACTCCGAAGGGACGGTCTTCGCGCTCGAAGGCTCGACCGGCGCGGCGCTCTGGACTGCGCGCTTTATGCCGGGCAGGCAGCCCGCAGGCGTGGGCGCGAGTGTGGGCAGCGCGTTTACGCCGCTCATCATCCCCGCTCCTCAACGCGAAACGTCAAACGTCCTCGTCGCCTTCGACGGCGGCGTGAGATTGCTCGAAGGCGAGACGGGGCGGGAACTATGGCGCGCGGGCGTGAAGGGACGCGCGGCGGGCGGCTGCGTCACGGAGCTAGACGGCGATACGTCTGCTCCCGAAATCACCGTCACGACCGATGAGGCGATGTTCTACGTGCTCAACTCCGCGAGCGGCGTCGCCCTTTCACAGACGAAGCTCGATGGCGAAGTGATCGGCGTGCCCATCCCGTTCACGCATGGCACAGAGCGCGGCGTCGCGATGTCGCTCAAGGGCGCGCAGTTGGATGTCAGAGGGGCGCAGGGGCAGCGCGTGAGCGCCGTCAAGTTCGACGTGCCCTTCGTCACGCCGCCACTTGTCATCGCGGGACCGCTCGGCACGCTCATCATCGTCGGCACGGAGCACGGTCTGCTGTTTCTAAACGGCGAGCTGCGCCCCTTGGGTCGCATCACGACTGAAGGCGAAGCGCCGCACGGTCGGCTCGCCGCCGCCGACCTTGACGCCAACGGCACGATCGAGATCGTCATGGTGACGACGCGCGGTCGGATCGTTGTCATCAGCAGCGAGGGGAAGATCAGTTGGTCGGCGCAGGGCGGGCGCGACGCCTACATGCCGGTCTTCGCCGATCTCAATCACGACGGCTTCCTCGATCTGATCACGGCGGACGAAGGCGTCTTCATGCGCGGCTATTCGGGACGCGACGGCACGCCCCTCTGGCAGGCAGACGCCGACCCGAAGGCGACTGCCGCGAGCCCACTCGCGGGCGAAGGACGCGGGCTGCGTGCGCTCGCCATCACACTGGACGCGGCGGGCGCGCCGCTCATCGTCGGCGGCGATTACGCACGTGGTGCTCTGCGCGCGGTCGGACTTCCGGTGGGCTCCGTCAGGGTCGCGCCGAAGTGAGTCGGGCGTTTAGTGTCGAGATAGGCTGAAGGCGGAGGCGGCGCTCTCTCTTGATCTGGCTCATCGCGCTTATCTTATTCGTTGTCTGGCTCGTCGAAGTTTTGCGCGGCAAGGGCGGCTTCGTACACATACTGATCCTGTGCGCCATCGCCATCGTCGTCGTGCAGTGGGCAGCTCGCAGGCGCGCCGCGCGCGGATAACGACTGGCGCGATGAGCGCGTCTATACCACCGGCGGGCTCGCCACGACGGTGCTTCTCCTTTTTTCGTCGGCAACGCGAGCCTATGCCCCCGTCATCCATTGAGACGCAAGCCGCCTCTCTCGCGTGTCTAAGCTGAGCCTGCGCGCGAAAGATTTTCAAAGATTCAGACTTACCTAAGGAGCAATCGTTATGAACTCGTCGCGCTCCCTCCTCAAGTTTCAGAAAATATTATTGACGATCGCAACTCTCTTCGCCGTCGCGTCGAGCGTCGCCGCGCAGAGCGATCTGCGGCGCGAGACGGTCGCGATCACGTACCCGCTTGAGCAGAGCGTCTCGGTCAAGTTCCGTGGGACGACGCGGCTGCCGCGTCTGAAAGGCGAGGCGAAGGTCACGCGCTCATCTCGACGCGGCACGCGAGTCGAGATGAGCATCGAGGGTCTGCCGCGCGCCTTCGAGCTGGGGGGCGTCTATACGACTTATGTGCTCTGGGCCATCTCGCCCGAAGGACGCACAGACAACCTCGGCGAGATCAAACGCGGCGGCAGCTTCATCGTCGATTCGAAAGTTGACGTGACGACGCCGCTCCAAACCTTCGCGATGATCGTCACCGCCGAGCCGCACTTTCTCGTCAGAGGTCCGAGCCGTATGGTCGTGCTCGAAAACCTGCCGCCGAATAAACCCGGCGACGCCGACGTGGCGACCGTCCCCGTGCGCTACCTCGGCAACACGAGCGACTACTTCAATCAGACGCGCGTGCCCGACGTGGCTGACGCTGACTACGCGCGCACGCCGCCGTCTCTGCTCGGCGCGCGACAGTCGGTCAACCTCGCGCGCTTCGCAGGGGCTGAGCAAGACGCGCCGGACGAGTTGAAAGCCGCGCTCGATCAGTTAGCCGACGCGGAAAGCGCTTGGCGGCTGAAGCAGCCAGAGTCGGATATTGACGCGAAGGCGCGACAGGCGATCAGCCTCGGCGCGAAGGCGGAAGAGATCGCAGAGGAGCGCAAAGGCGCGCGCCTGCGCCGCGACGAGATCGCGCGCCGCGACCGTGCCGTGCGCGAGGCGGAGAAAAACACTGACGCGGCGAATCAGGAGATCGCAGACCTGCACGCCGCGCTCGACAAGTCGGAGCGCGCGCGTGAGCTATCGGATCGCGATCTGGCGAACACCAACCAGCAGGTTCGCGACCTGCGCTCGGAGAATGCGCGACTGCGGGATGAGTTGCAGCAACTGCGCTCTGAATCGGAAGACGCGAAGGTCAAGCTGGCGCGTATCGAGGGCGAGCGCTCGGTCGAGGAGCAGCGACGCCTCGCCGAGCAGCGCGCGACGCAGCAGCAGGCGCAGGCGGCGGCGCTCAGACAGTCGCTCGCGCGCTTCGGCACGATTCGCGACGCCGACCGCGGCTTAACGCTCGTCCTCTCAGATAACATCTGGACGGGCGCACGCTCGGCAGACCTCGCCGCCAACGCCGCCGCCACCATCGAGCCGCTCGCCGCACTCTTAGCCAACAACCCCGGCTACCAAATCTACGTCGAGTCGTACACAGACAGTCGCGGCGACGAGTTGACGCTCCGTAAGCTTTCGCAGGATCGCGCCGCCGCGCTGGCTTCCCGCTTCGCGAGCGCAGGCGTCGAGAGCGGGCGCGTGCAGGCGAGCGGCATGGGACCCGACAAACCGGTCGCGCCGAACACGACTGCCGCCACGCGCGCGCGCAACCGCCGCATCGAGATCACGCTCGTCCCCTTCGATCAAAGCACTGCGGGCACAACGCCATAAAGATCGTAAACCGTAAACCGTAAATCGTGATAGGTAGGGAATCGCCTTCCACCCGTCACGGTTTA
>JAVXVR010000236.1:0-3685 GCA_032230165.1 Acidobacteriota bacterium
TTGCGCGCCGAGCTGCAACTGCTTGGCGCGCGGCGCGCCGACGAAGAAGTAGAACGTCAGCGCGCCGCCGACAAGTGCGCCGACGAGGAGCAGGATGATGTAACGCATCGGTGTTCGTTCTCCTTCGTCGCGCCTTTAGTGCTGCGTCGCGGCGGGCGACGGGCTTGAAGCGGGCGAGGCGGTCGTCATTGGCTGTGCGGCGCCGCCGTTGCTCATCTGCATCAGGAACTGGAGCGCGGTCGAGAGCGTCTGCATGTACTGCTTCATCTCTTCCTTCGTGACCTGCGCGTAGCCCTGCGGCAGCTCGAAGGTGGCGGGATCGACCGTCGTCTGTAGATCGCGCAGCTCCGCCGTGAGCCTCGCTTGCGATGCGCCTGCGACGTTGCCCGTGGACTGCGCCGCGCCCTCGAACTTGATCGGCAGACCCGTGTCCTTGTCCACGTAGATGTAGCTGTCGCCGCTCACGTCGCCGGCGGCGGTCGAAGTGTGACCCGCGGCGGCGTAACGGTACTTGACGACACTGCGACCATTCACCGTGTCGTCGCCGACGCGCACGACGCCGGGCTGCGACTTCAGACGGTCAGCCATCTGCGCAGGCGTCAAAGAGCGCACGTCGAAGCCGGTCGTCTCCGCTCCGAGTTCGAGATACTTCTTCTGACCCGTGATGACGAGGTAGCGCTTGTCTGCGCGGTCGAGGAAGATGACTTCGCCGACGACGGGCAGACCGGAGATCGAGTAGCGACGGTTGTCGCCGTCGCGCGCGATGCGTATGTTCGGCACGCTCGCCGCCTGACCCTTGTTCGTCGCCGCCTGCGTGACGACGAGCGTCGCCTGATACTGATTAGGCTCACGCGTCTGGAAGGCGGTCGCCGAGGCGGTCGCATCGTTGGCGTTCGTCGCGCCCGCCGTGTTCGACGCGTTCGCGTTCGGCATGTTGACGTTCGTCGCGTTCGTCGTGCCGGGCTGCGGCTGGCAGCCGGCGAAGAACGCGAGGGCGAGCGCGGCGAGCAAAACTTTTTCGGTGTGCAGAGAGCGCATGGGCTTTGTCTCCTCCGTCGGGAAAAGAATCCGGGACGAACTTCTGGTTTATCTTGCAGGGGAATTTATCGAACGCGAGAATAGCACAAAACTGATTAATGATGAACGCGGAACGATGAAGTAAAGAGGTACTTTGTTTCACTTCATCGTTCCGCGTTCATCGTTCATCGTTTTGTATGGGCTACTCTTTCTTGATGTAACTCTTGTGCACCATCTTCGGTGACGCCGCGCCGCCGCCGCTGCCACTACTGCTGCGCGTCTCGAACATGATGTTCGACTTCGACTCGCGCGTGACGAGTTGGACGCGCGCGCCCACGTCTTCGCGCGACGCATCACCTTTCTCGCTCTCGGCGAGGAAAGCGCGCACTTCGTCGGCGGGGACAGGCGCGGGCTTCGCGTCCGTCTGCAACTCGGCGACCGCCTCGACCGCGCTCGACTTCAAAAGCCCTGACCAGAGCTTCATGAAGAGCGCGTGCGAGCCGTAAACCTCCGCGCTGTTGATCTCGCCGTTGACGGCGAAGGCGTAGCCGACAACGTCCGCGTCGCTCGCCGGTGCGGACGAGAGAGCTTTCGTGTACTCGTCGGCGGTCGCCTGCACCTTCGGATTTTCGAGTGAGAGTTGAAGGCTCGAAGGCGAAGCGGCGGAGTTGACCGCGCCGCCGACGTTGTGGCTGAGCTTCGTCTGTGCCTCCTCGACCTTCTGCCAGACTTCCATCTGCGACTTCGAGCGTTTCGCCGCGAGCTTCAAATCTTTCGTCGCCGCGCGGTCGGTCGAAGTGGTGAACTGCGCCGCGGCTTCCGCGCCGCGTCGCGTCCAGCGACCGTGCTCGACGCAGAACGCGGAGATTGCGACGCGCCCCGAATGCGCGGGCACTACGAGATCGACGCCGAGCATACGATCCTGTTGCCCGCCCTTGACGATGTCGCCCGACTGGACGAAGACCTCTTCACCGGAGACATTCTCGATTGATAGTTCGTTGACGTTTTTGGTCTCATAGACGACGACCTTCTTCTGCTCCAGCGCCTCACGGAGCGTGAGGAAATTCTTGCCGTCCGTCGTCTTGTCCTTCGTGCGGATCAGGAAGACGGAGAGGTTTTTGTGTGTGTAGGGACCGGAGACGGTGTAGTCGGCGGCTGAGGCGTTGTCGGCATTGTTGGTTTGACGGACTTGAGCTGTGGACGCACAGGCGAGGGTGAGTGCGGCGACGAAGAGCGCGACCCACAAGAGGGGCGCGCGTGTTTGCGTTGTCATTTTCGTTCTCCTCGAAACAGTCTGAGCTTCAATTCGCCAGTGGGCTCAATTCGTTGAACGAGGGAAGCGAGACTTCTTGCGTGTGTGACGCGGGGCGCGTGGCGGCGGGTTGCTCAGGAGCGAGATTAACGTTGAGTTGCGGGTGAAGTGTGGTGAGCTTTAACGCAGGGAACATCCGGGCTAAAGCTACGCGGATTCCGTCTCGATGTACGTGGTCGGCGCGTCGGCGTGCGGGACAAAGCAGCGGCGGCAGCGTGCCTCGTAGGCTTCGCCCGCGCCGACGACGACCTGCCCTTCGACCTGCACGGTGCGCTGCGAGTAGTTGGCGGGCTGACCGCAGCGCACGCAGATGGCGTGCGTCTTCGTGATGTACTCGGCGATGGCTAAGAGTTGCGGCATCGGCTCGAAGGGTCGCCCCGTGTAATCCTGATCGAGCCCGGCGATGATAACGCGCACGCCGCGCCGGGCGAGTTCGTTCGCCACCACTACGAGGTCGTTATCGAAGAACTGACCCTCGTCGATGCCGACCACGTCTGTGTCCGCTCTGAACTGTTCGAGAATTTCGGCAGCAGACTCGACGACGCCCGACTCGTGGCGCATCTCCGAATGCGAGACGATTGCGTCGTGCGAGTAGCGCGTGTCGATACGCGGCTTGAAGACCTGCACGCGCTGGCGCGCGATCTTGGCGCGGCGCAGACGGCGGATCAGCTCTTCACTCTTCCCCGAAAACATCGAGCCCGCGATGACCTCGATCCAGCCCGGCGTCGTGCGGTGCGGGATGACGCCCGTGTGCTCGTCGTTACCCTGTGCGATGAATTCGTCCATCGTATCAGCTTCCTTATGACCGTGAGTCAACCTGTGCTCCACACCGTTCGCGGTGATGAGAGGCTATAACAGGGGGTCTTCAGCCGTAAAGCGAGTGGGAGAAGGTAGTACGCCTGGACGCGGGCGAGCGGCTACTGCTGTGTCCCCAAGATGTCTGCGCAAAGTTTGCGCGCGACCAACTCACCCGCCACGTGATGCCCCGTTTGATTCCAGTGCCCGAGCCCAGTCAAGTTGCCCTGCCCGTGTAGGAAAGCCTTGTGGCTTTCGGCGTACTCTTGCATGGGCGCTGCCAGATTCAGGACGGGAAAGCCCGCCTTCTCTCCCAGAGCTTTAATGCGCGTGTCTGGGTAGAAAAGATTCTCGATGCCCAGCGTGCGCATAGACGCCTCTCGCGCCGCCGGGTCCGGTTGAAGTTGAGTCCCGCTCGTTCCGGTCACGACCAAAAACTTCGCCCCCTTGCTCCGCACCTCGTCGCGCATGAGTAGCAGTATCCCTTCGGTCACGCGCCACGCTTCAACCCACGCGGGGGTCGTCGGCTCACGATAGACGTCAACCTCCCACCCCTCCGTA
>JAVXVR010000270.1:0-4673 GCA_032230165.1 Acidobacteriota bacterium
CTGAAAGGTTCAAGTCGCCGCGAGCGGTATGGCTGAATGCTGAATGCTGATGGCTGATTGCTTCTATTTGGAGTTTTGAGTAATGACCGATCCTATTGCAGACATGCTGACGCGGATGCGCAACGCGATTGCCTCGAAGCACTCGCGCGTGGACATTCCGGCGTCGAAGCTAAAACTGGAAGTCGCCCGCATCCTTAAAGAAGAGGGCTACATCAACAACTTCGTCATCAAGGGCGAAGGCGTCAAGCGGACGCTGCGCATCTTCCTGCGCTACGACGCGCGCGGCACGTCGTCCATTTCGCACCTCTCGCGCGTCTCGCGACCGGGCAGGCGCGTCTATATGGGCGCGACCAACATCCCGAAGGTCTTGGGCGGCTACGGCGTCAACATCGTCTCGACCTCGCGCGGACTCATGTCGGGCAAGCGCGCCCGCCGCGAGAACGTCGGCGGCGAGGTGCTGGCACAAATCTATTAAGCGTGAACGGTAAACCGTAAACCGTGACAAGCAAGAACTGATTCACCTGTCACCTGTTACGGTTCACCTGTCACGGAGGTTGTTATGTCTCGCATTGGCAAGAAAGTAATCACGGTTCCGAAGGGCGTCACGGTGACGGTCGGCGCGCAGGAGCTTGAGGTGAAGGGTCCGAAGGGGACGCTGCGGACTCCCGTGCCGGATGGCATCTCTTTCACGCTCGAAGGCGATCAACTGCAAGCCGAGCGCACGTCGGACGAGCTTGCCGCGTCGCACGGACTGGCGCGCGCTCTGGCGAATAACGCCATCGTCGGCGTGACCGAAGGGTTCACGAAGAAGATGGATGTGGTCGGCGTCGGCTACAAGGCAGACGTGCAGGCGCGTAAGATCGTCTTCTCCTTAGGCTACTCGCACCCCATCGAGTTCCCGCTGCCCGAAGGCATCGACGTGAAGTCGGAGCGCGTCGCGGCGAAGAGCACGATCCCGCAGTACCAGTTAACGCTCACGCTTACCGGCATCGACAAGCAGAGGCTCGGTCAGGTCGCAGCCGAGCTGCACAATCTGCGCAAGCCCGACCCCTACAAGGGCAAAGGCGTGCGCTACTCTGACGTGCAGTTGAAACTGCGACCGGGCAAGACAGGAAAATAGTGACAAGTAAACGGTGACAAGTGACAGGCAAAGCAGCTTGTTCTTACTTGTCACTTGTCACTTGTCACTTGTCACGAGGTTGAAATGGCACAGAGAGACAGAGCAGAAGTTCGGCGCGCTGTTCACAAGCGCATCCGCAGGAAGGTGCAGGGGACGGCGGCGCGACCGCGCCTCGCGATCTACCGCAGCCTGAACCACATCTCCGCGCAGCTCATTGACGACGAGCGGGGACACACCATCGCTTCGGCTTCGACGACGGAGAAAGACTTGCGCGGGGGCACGGGCGGCAACGTCGAGGCGGCTCGTCGCGTCGGGCGCGCAATTGCCGAGCGTGCGCTCGCTCAAGGCGTCTCGCGCGTCGTCTTTGATCGCGGTGGCTACGTCTATCACGGTCGCGTCAAGGCTCTCACAGACGCCGCGCGCGAGGCGGGCTTGAATAAGGAAGAAGCGGCGCGCGTCGAGACGGCTGGCGCGGAGGAAGCGGCGGCTTGAAGGACAGCAGAACAAAGTAATGGCAACCAAACAAAAACACAGAATTACACCGCAGGGTCTCGATCTCCGAGACAACGTGATCTCGATCAACCGCGTGACGAAAGTCGTCAAGGGCGGCAAGAACCTGTCGTTCGCGGCTCTGGTCGTTGTCGGCGACGAGTCGGGTCACGTCGGCTTCGGCACGGGCAAGGCGCGCGAAGTGCCGCTCGCGATCAAGAAGGGCATCGAAGCGGCGAAGAAAAATCTGATCCGCGTGCCGCTCATCAACCACACGCTGCCGCACCCCTTCATCGGTAAGTACGGCGCGGGGCGCGTGTTGATGAAGCCCGCCTCGGAAGGTACGGGCGTCATCGCCGGGGGCGCGGTGCGCGCCATCATGCAGGCGGCGGGCGTGCGCGATGTGCGCACCAAAGTCCTGGGCTCGACGAACCCGCACAACGTCGTGCGCGCGACCTTCGAGGGCTTGAAGAGCATGAAAGACCCGGTCGAAGTGGCGCGGCTGCGCGGCAAGCAGATCGAGGAACTTTAGTTCAAAGTTTTAAAGTTCAAGATTCAAAGTTAATGAACTGCTTCCGACTTTGAAACTTGAACTTGGAACTTAGAACTCTCGCGAGAGGTTTGATATGGCTAAGCAGAAAACTGAGCAGGCGGCGAGCGGCGGGACGATCCGCATCCAGTATTACCGCAGCACGATCGCCGCGTCGAAGAAACATAAAGAGATCGTTCGGAGCCTCGGCTTGACGAAGCTCAACCAGATCGTCGAGCGACCCGACACGCCCTCGATGCGCGGGTTCGCCGTGAAAGTCCCGCACCTGCTGCGAATTATTGAATAAGAATTGTCCGTCGTGCGTTGTCAGTTGTCAGTCGTTAACAGGTGATAGCGTCGCCGCTCAAGATCGGACTTGAGCAACCGACAAAGGACAACTGACCACGGACAATCGCGAACGGAGTGAGCAATGGCAATCAGTCTGAACAACTTACACAAGCCCGAAGGCTCGACGCACAAGAAGAAGCGCGTGGGGCGTGGTCCCGGCTCGGGTCTGGGCAAGACCGCCGGGCGCGGCAACAAGGGTCAGAAGTCCCGCTCCGGCTATTCGGGCAAGGTCGGCTTTGAAGGCGGACAGATGCCCTTGCAGCGTCGCCTCCCGAAACGCGGCTTCACCAACATCTTCAAGAAGCAGTGGACGGAGATCACGCTCACGGCGCTGGAGAACGGCTTCGAGGCAAACGAGAGTGCCACGCCGGAAGTGATGCACGAGCGCGGCGTCATCGCCAAGGGCAAGCGCGACGTGGTCGTGTTAGGAACGGGCGAGATCACGAAGGCGATCACGGTCTCGGCGCACCGCTTCACTAAGAGCGCGCGCGAGAAGATCGAGGCGGCGGGCGGCACGGCGAACGTCATCTCGCCGCAGCACAAGGCGGACGCGCTCGTGCCGGTTGAGCCGCCGCAGTAGTAGTAACGTCGCTTGAAAATCTTACGGAAATTGAGTCCGCCGAAGACGCCTTGAGGAGGGTCAAAGCCCTGCCAAGCGTCTTCAGCGTTATTTGCTCGCGCGAAATTTCGGCTATAGTCAACAGCGAGAGAAGCAGCCATGGAAAAGTTCTTCGCCGCCGTCCGCAATATGTTTCAAGTGCCCGACCTGCGTCGGCGCATCGGGTTCACGCTCGGCTTACTCGCGGTCTATCGCTTCGGCGCGCACATCACCGCGCCGGGCGTCAACAAGGATCAGTTGGCGCGCGTCTGGGCTGACGTGGGCAACACCCTGCTCGGCGTGCTCGATCTCTTCTCCGGCGGCAACTTTCAAACCATCTCGGTCTTCGCGCTCGGCGTGACGCCCTACATCACCGCCTCGATCATCATCCAGTTGATGACGACCGTCTTTACGAGCCTCAAGAAGTTGCAGGAAGAGGGCGAGGCGGGGCGACAGAAGCTCAACCAGTGGACGCGCTATCTGACGGTGGTGCTCGCATCGTTCCAGACCTTTATCGTCGCGCGCTGGCTCTCCGCCAACGGCGTCATTCCGGGGACGGGCGCGATCTTCGACCGCCACATCCTCGTCATCGTCGTGACGCTCACGACGGGGACGATCTTCGTCATGTGGCTCGGCGAACAGATCACGGAGCGCGGCATCGGCAACGGCGTATCGCTGCTCATCTTCGCCGGGATCGTCATCGGTCTGCCGCGCGGCATCGCGCAGGTCATGACGCGCGTGCGCAGCGGCGACACGCTCGAAGTGGTCGGCGTGCTCGCGCTCATCGCGGCGCTCATCGCGCTCATCGCCTTCATCGTCTTCGTCGAACAGGGGCGGCGCAAAGTCCCGATCTCTTACGCTAAGCGGCACGTCGGGCGACAGCAGGTCGGCGGGCAGCAGACGGCGATGCCGATCAAGATCAACATGGCGGGTGTCATCCCCGTCATCTTCGCCTCGTCGATGCTGGCGTTCCCGCAGACGATCATGCAGTTCATCCGCTACGACGCGAACGATCCGACTTCATGGAAGAGTAAGATTCATCTTTTCTTCCAGCAGTTCCACGGCGGCGATCCGTACTACGAGCTGGTTTTCCTCGGGCTCATCGTCATCTTCACGTTCTTCTACATCACGATCATCTTCAACGTGGACGAGGTGGCGGATAACCTGCGCAAGCACGGCGGCTTCGTTCCCGGAATACGTCCGGGCAGGAACACCGCCGAGTTCTTGAACACGATCTTAACAAGGCTGACGACCGTCGGCGCTCTCTATCTGGCGTTCGTCGCGTTCGTCCCGCAGTTGATGCTCAGCGGATTCAACGTCGGGCGTCTGCCGTTCGTCGGCGCGCGGCTCGAAGACTGGTTCAGCACGACGCCCGGCTTCGGCTGGATACCGCGTGGCATGGGCTATCGTTTCTACTTCGGCGGCACGTCGCTCCTGATTCTCGTCGGCGTCGCGATGGACACCGTCTCGCAGATCGAGGCGCAACTCGTCATGCGCAACTACGAGGGCTTTCTCGGATCAGGCGGGCGACTGCGCGGACGAAGAAGCTAAAAGCAGAGGTCAGAGGTTAGAGGTCAGTCGGAAACTGT
>JAVXVR010000314.1:0-3018 GCA_032230165.1 Acidobacteriota bacterium
GTGCCGACGCTGGCGCGCGCCGCCGAAACGCAGACGCTCGAAGACGGCGACGCCGTCTCGCTCGATCTGCTCGTCAACCCGCGCACAGGCGTGCGCGTCGTGGACGTGATCAAGGTCGCTTACGAGCGCGCACGCCTGTGGCAATCCGCGCCGCGCGATTTTACGCTCGACAGCGTCGAGATCGCCCTGCGCGATCAGCGTCTGACGATGAACGGCGAACCGCTCGCGGTCGTGCGCGCCGCGCGCGAAGTCTCCGGCGCGCTCGTCTGGTTCTACGTGCCCGGTCGCGGTCGCTTCATCCTCTCGCTCGTCCCGCGCGCGGGTTACGACTTCCGCAAGATCGCGCTCATCGAAGACAACCACGTCAGCTTCGACTTCCGTGGCGACCACTTCGAGTGGGTGTCGAGCGCGCCCGTCGTCGGCAACGGTGGCGACTGGTACGCGTGGGTGCTCGCGGACGCGAGCTACACGCCCGAAGTGAACTCAGCGGAAGAGATTGCGCACGATGCCGACAAGAAGCCGGGCGACGCGAGTCCCCTCAAGCAGGCGCTCGATGGCAAGACGCCGCAGCCGCCGCGCGCGGGCTTCGACAACAAGAGTGCGGGTGGGACGACGGCTCGCGCCGGACAGCCCTTGCGCGCGCGCACGGGGGCGTCCGACCGCATGGAAAATCTGCTGCCGAAGAAGTGAGAGGCGCGCCGCGAGAGCCGCGACAAACACGAGACGCACGAAAGCCACGACAATAAACGCGAGACGCATGAAATGATCACGCAACCTGTGAGAAGCGCATTTTTCAAACTGCTCTGCGCCTCCGCGACGCTCTGCGCGGCGACGGCTGCGGCGCGCGCCGACGTTAAGGTGCGCTGGCGCAGCACCGCCGAGCCGGGCTACGAGGTGACGCTCTACCTTAAAGGTTCTTCGCAGCGGCGCGAGTTGAAATCGACTCAGCCCGGCGGGCTCAATTCAGCGTTCGTGGACGACTGCGCGCGTCATCAGGTCATCTGGCTCGACCCGATCAACCGCCGCTACAACGTCATTGACGGCGGCACGCCCGCCGCAGCCTTCTCCGCCTTCAACGAGCCGCAGTTCCCGCCCTACGACTTGCCCAAGATGAAGGGCACGTTCACGGAGACCACCGCCGTCACAGACACGGGCGAGCGGCGCGAGATGTTCGGCTTCACCGCGCGCCACCTCAAAACCGTCACGACGTGGACGGTCGCGCCCGACTCGTGCGAGACGGGCGCGGCGCGCATCGAGACCGACGGCTGGTACATCGACCTGCTCTACGGCGTCGATTGCTCGCCCGATCTCTCCGGCGCGACGTCGCGCACGCTCGTCGATCTCGCGGGCAACCGTTGTCTCGGCAAGCGGCTCATGAGCGACAGGTATCTCTTCCGGCGGCAGTACACAGGCGAGGGACACTTCGGCTTCCCCTTAAGCGAGACGACACGCACCTACGACTCGCGCGGGCGCGTCAAGACCGTGACGCAGGAGGTCTTCGAGCTTTCGACCGGGCAACTCGACGACGCGCTCTTCTCCGTGCCCGCAGGCTACACGCGCTACGAGCCGCGCGTGCGGGGCAAGCCGTCCGCGATCTCGCGCGCGCTCTCGATCTTTCGTTGACGCGAACCGCAAGACCCAAGTTTCCCCGGCAACTTAAACTAACGCCCTCAAACGGGTCAGCAAGGAGACAAAACTGATGAAGCGAAGTTTCTTCGTGCTCGTCACACTCTTCGTGTGCCTGCTTCTCAACTCAAGCGGCGCGCGCGCGCAAACGCAAACGCAGGCGGACGATCCGCCGCGCTTCGAGGTCGGCGTGCACTTCTCCGCGCTCACGCTCACGCCGAGCAACAACTACCGCACCGAGGTGGGCTTCGGCGGCAGATTCACTTTCAATCTCAACCAACACGTCGCGCTCGAAGCCGAGACGACACTCTTCCCGAACTCCGGTCGCTCCGGCGAGTTGCGCGCCGACGGCAACGCCGTCGAGGGACTGTTCGGCGTCAAGGCGGGCAAGCGCTGGCAGAAGTTCGGCGTCTTCGCCAAGGCGCGACCCGGCTTCGTCAGCTTCAGCGAGGGCAGGCTCGTCGCCGATCCGACATTCGCGTCGGGCGGTCTCTTCGGCTTCCGCCGCGAGCGCGCCACACACTTCGCCACGGACGTGGGCGGCGTCCTCGAACTCTACGTCTCGCGCCGCATCTCGACGCGCTTCGACGTGGGCGACACGATCATCCGTTACGGCACACAGACCGTCGGCAACATCTTCCCGCCGCCCGCCACTTTCACCATCCAAACTGACACGCGCCACAACCTACAGGTCAACGGCGGCATCGGCTTCCGCTTCGACTGACGCACGGCGCACGGGCGAAGCGGTGGCGAGCGCGGAGGGCGGAGGAGCAACTTAAAGCTCTGCCCTTCGCGCGAGCCCACCGCCGAGTGCGCGCGGTCGCGCGGCTCGTCACAAAATTTTTCGCGCGCGAAAAAATTTTTCTTGACCCGGCGGCGGCGCGTCACTACAATGCGCGTCCATCGCACAAGGGGTCGGTCGCAAACGCTCGAGTCTTTAGCCTCACGTTCTCAGGTCAGTTCGCCGACGTAAAAACTTGAAACGCGCCACGCGCGGACGGGTCCATACTTCCTTTGCCAGCCACCCGCCGCGAACCCGCGCGAGGCGCGCACCTCAAACGTCGCGCGGCATCACAAACTCACACGCCGCGCGCCCGTTAGACGGAGCAGCAGCAGATGAATCACCTCACCGACGCCTCACGCACTTCGCACGTGCGCGCCTACGCCTTTGCCCTCACGCTCGCCATTGTCTCCCTCTGTGCGCTCGTCACGACGAGAGTCGCGCACGCCTTGCGCGCCACGGCGACGCCGCGCGCCGTCGCCGCAGCGCACTCCGACCAAGTCGTCTTGAGCGGACGCGTCGTCTACACGACGGGCGACGCGGCGAAGGGCGTCACGGTGCGCATGGTCGGACCGGAGTCCGGCGCGACCGTGACCGACGGCGGCGGTCAC